>JBEBHM010000115.1:0-15082 GCA_040080875.1 Pirellula sp. | reverse complement strand
AAAACCGCTACACGAGCCCGCGTCGTTGTCCGGGTAACGTTACCATCCAATATTCGCTACGGGTTGGGACAATCCATTCCTCCGACCGCTTTCAAACTGGTATGGTTTTTGCGTTGAGCAATGATTGTGTTTAGCATGACGTATGGTGTGACGCAGAAATTGACTTTGGACGTGAATGCCGCCAGGGCATTCGATCATAAAGTGAATGTGGAATCTGCAATGATGTAACTATCCGACTCGCAATCGGTTCCATTTGACGCGCATTCAAGAATGAAAATCGCATCCATTGTAATTGGGTTTCTATTGGTCGACGTTCTTATCTTGTCGACTGTGTATGGTCAGAATCCGGGTTTTCGAGATATTCCCGAGCCGCTGCAGCCCTGGAAAGAATGGGTGCTTTGGAACAATCAAGATCGGCTTGCACCGAGACCCTTCCATCGTTGGAACGAACCCATTCCGATTTGGCCAGGCTCCTTAGAGCTTCGATGTGATGCGAACGGAGCAAGTTGGAAGCTTCATGTTCAGGCATTCTCTGAATCTTGGTGCGGTTTACCCGGCGACAACAGTACATGGCCTCAAAATGTCACTTTGAATGCCAACGCAAGCCCCGTAATCGAACGATCCGGACACCCCGCGATATGGCTCGACGTCGGTACCCATATCATTGAAGGCAAGCTCTCCTGGTCCACAATGCCTGAACGTGTACCCATCCCAAAGTCGATCGGAATCGTTGAGTTGATCATTGATGGAGAGAAGGTCGCAATTCCTTCATGGGATGCCGATCAACATCTTTGGCTGCGTCGAACAGCTTCGACCGAATTAGACAAAGAGCAGTTGTCACTCCAGATCTTTCGTGTCCTTGAAGATGGAGTTCCGATTTGGTTGCGTACCCAAATAGAGATAACCGTTTCAGGTAAAAGTCGCGAAGAAAATATCGGTCATGTGCTTCCGGAGGGTTGGCAACTTGCATACGTTTCTAGCCCAATTCCGGTAGCGCTCGACGAACAGGGCCGCATGAAAGCCCAGGTTCGGTCGGGTAAGTGGAACATCCAACTAGACGCATTCCGAACAGAGGACATGCTGTCACTGCGATTTCCAGATGGAGCACCCCCTGCCACTAGCAAAGAGCTGGTGGGGCTTCGATTGCGTCCCTCGATGAGGACCGTCGAGGTGCTGTCGACTCCGCAATTGGATCCTCAGTTAACTAACTTCCCGAACGAATGGCGAGGATTACCCATCTTCGAATGGAAGACCGATCGCGAGCTGAAGTGGCTCGCGAAAACAAACGAAATAGGAACCAAGACGACCTCCGCTCTAAATATCCAACGAAGGCTGTGGCTTGACGAAGACGGAAGAGGATTCACGTTTCAAGACCACATTCAAGGACAGCCCAACCAAGTTGCGAGGCTCGACGTTTCGGAGAGCCATGAACTGGGCGTTGTTCGAATTGACGGCGAGAAGCAACTCATCACCGTGAATCCAGAAACCAAATCACCAGGTTTCGAAATCCGAACCGTCCAGTCAAATATCGAAGCGATCGGACGCGTTCCGGCGACTAAAAAATGGCTTGCGGCTGGCTGGCAGACGAATGCCGATGTCTTGTTGGTCGACCTGCAGTTGCCTCCTGGATGGCGGATGCTTGCGTTGCTGGGAGCGGACCGGGTCGACGGAGACTGGCTAACGGCTTGGTCGTTGCTGGATTTGTTTCTGCTATTGGTGTTCAGCGTAGCTGTGCTTCGACTTTGGGGAATGCTTCCGGGGGTGATCGCTTTCCTTGCGTTCGGTCTCTCCTACCATGAAATCGGTTCACCTCGATTTACCTGGTTGTTCTTGTTGATTCCTCTCGCGATGCTTCACGTGGTTCGGCATGCGCGCGGACGTGCGTGGCTAGAGGCTTGGCGATTCCTGGCCATTGCATGCCTCTTGATCAACCTTGTTCCGTTTATGGTCGTTCAAGTCCAAAACGCCTTGTACCCGCAGTTGGAGAGGGACGGCGTGCTGTACGACCAACGAGGCTTGTTGGATTGGCGCTATGCGACCAATAACGAGGAGGCATCGCGTTGGCAATATGACACCATGGATCACACCATGGGAGCCGCAAACATTGAAACCGACAACCGTCGCAGTACTCGTCGCGACGTGGCTCCCAATTTGCAATTCGATTCGACGACGAGTATCCAAGTCGGAATGGCGAAACCTGATTGGCAAGGCACGCTGGTTCGTTGCTTTTGGGACGGACCCGTATTGAAGGACCATACGATTCAGCCAATCCTGATCTCACGCAACGTGAATCGCTTTCTTACTCTGATTCGCCTCGGCATGCTTGCCCTGCTCGTCGGTTTGTTGTTGAGGTCGAATCCCGCCACTTGGAAATGGACTTGGACCAAGGACTGGGCATCGGGAAAAACCGTCGCTTTGTCCCTGATGTTGGCGTGTCTTTGTACGGGAGGCCATTGCCAGATCCCGGACCGTGAGATGTTGGACACATTGCGAGAGCGACTCCTTGCCGCACCAGACACCTTTCCAAACGCAGCCGACATCCCAACCATGCACATCGCCATTCATGACGGAAAGCTGATCGTCAACGCCGAGGTGCACGCCGCGTCCGAAGCGGCCGTTCCTGGGCCGGGGCGGTTTCCCGCCTGGGTTCCACGATCCGTACAAGTTGACGGAAAGCCGATCGCAATCTGTCGCCGCGACGACGGATTTCTATGGGTGCTCATTCCCAAAGGAGTGCATCAGCTTTCGATTGAAGGCATTCTGGGGCAGCCATCTGAATGGGTTTGTGATTTCGAGTTGGTCCCGCGGCAGCTGAACATTGACTCACCTGACTGGAATTTCGAGAAAGCGCTAGACGGACAGTCTAAGAGCCACGTGTTTTTTACTCGAAAGGAGAAATTGACAGAGCGATCAGCGGCATACGACCAAAAGCACTTCAGCCCTGCCATGATGATCGAACGACAACTTGAGATTGGATTGACATGGAAAATCCACAGCACGCTCCGGAGAATGTCGGAAAAAGGAAAGGCAATTACCTTTAAAGCACCCTTGCTCGCGCACGAACAAGTTCTGACACCGAACCTAAGCGAAGAAGCCGGTTCGCTTCAAATCAGTATGGCCTCCGATCAGGAATCCTTCGAATGGGCGAGCACCATGCTACCTCAAAATGAACTGAAACTCGAAGCGACGAAAACGCCCAACGCAAATGAACGATGGATGCTTCGGTCATCGCCGCTTTGGAACGTTCGTTCATCGGACCTAGCACCGGTGTACGAAATTGTTAATAGGGTTATTGTACCGACTTGGAATCCATGGCCCGGAGAGAAAGTGAATCTTACATTCCAAAAGACAACGCCCGTCGACGGCGATACACTCGTATTGAGTCGAGTGAACTTGGAAACCCGGCTAGGGACGCGCCAACGCGACGTCCAGCTAGAGATCGACGTCGAGTCGAGTCTCGGTGGAGAATTTGCCATCGAATTACCTGAAACAGCCCAGGTCACTGAAATCCGTGTGGATCAACAGTCTATGCCGGTGAGAAAAAACGGGAACAAATACGCGGTTGCAATCAAGCCGATCTCGCAACGCGTCATCATGCATTGGAACGAGGGCGAAGAACTTGCGACCAGCGTGGCATCCCCGTCCATTCAACTTCCTACATCAGCAGCGAATGTTTCGATTCACCTTGCCGTCCCGGAATCACGCTGGATCCTCTGGGCCCATGGGCCGTTGCGAGGCCCAGCGGTTCGGTTTTGGATCGTACTCACGTTGGCTATCGGTCTGGCGATTGGATTGGCTCGCCAATCGCTTTCCCCTTTGAACCACTTGGAATGGGTCCTTCTTGCTTTGGGCCTAACGCAAGTACATGTGGCGGCAGCGCTCGTGGTGATCGGATGGTTGTTCATGATCTCATGGAGAAAGCAACTGCGAACAGACCTTTTGAGACCGTGGCCCTTTGACCTTATGCAGTTGTCGATGGTATTCCTTACGTTGGTATCTCTCGGCATTCTACTGGTCGTTGTAGGTGAAGGATTACTGGGCCAGCCCAACATGTTCATCATTGGGAACGGATCTTTTGGAAACTTGCTCCATTGGTACGAGCCTATTACGGGACCGAGCCTTACGAGGCCTTGGGTGATTTCGATATCGGTTTGGTACTATCGAATTTTAATGCTGTTGTGGGCACTTTGGCTGGCAAACTCGCTGGTCAAATGGCTCAAGAGTGGTTGGCAATCGTTCACGCACGAAACGGCCTGGAAAAGATTGTTGTCGTCGAAACCACCGGTGTTGAAGGCGAATAATTAACGTCGGACGATTCTCCGAATCGTCGTTGCGCACTCCCTATGGATAGGCGATCGACACAGCAGAATCGACGAAAGAAACGAATTGTAGACGAATCGATTTGGTTGGAAGGGAAGACAGTTGGAGAGGAATCAGTTTTGCGGAGCAAAACTGCTACAGCTACGCGATCACTTCGCGAATGGCTTGCCCGTAATCTATCTCCAAACGCTTTCGTCCCGGTATTTCCAGCCGACGCGGGTCGAGACCTAACAACTGGTAAATCGTGGCATGCAAGTCGGTGACGTAGTGCGGATTTTCGATCGCGTGAAAGCCCAGCTCGTCAGTCGCACCATGAATTCCAGGACGGATGCCAGCCCCAGCCAGCCATATCGAAAATCCGTGAGGATGATGGTCACGGCCGGTCGCGGCTTTGTTGAACATTCCGAATTCGACTCCGGGTGTCCTCCCAAACTCGGTCGTAAAGACCACCACAGTATCTGAAAACATTCCCCGACGCTTCATGTCCTTGAGCAAACCCGCGATCGGTTTGTCGATGCGTTCACACGACCGCGCATGGTTCTTTTGCAGATCGCTATGAGAGTCCCATTCGCCGTAATCACTAAGATAAACAAGCGTATACCGTACACCCCGTTCGGCAAGTCGACGAGCAGCCAAACAACGTTGTCCATGAATTTCCGTTGTCTTGTTGTCGATCCCATACAAGCTCAAGGTCTCTTGGGTCTCGCCGGTGAAATCAAGCGTCTCGGGAACCGAAGTTTGCATTCGAAAGGCCAATTCGTAAGCATTGATTCGCGCTTTCAATTGAGCATCCTGCGGATACTCGTCGGCGCTGAGTCGGTTGAGCCTTTGCAAAAACTCAAATTCTCCGCGCTGTTCGTCGGCACTCATATCCTTGGCCCTGTTTCCAAACGCCAACGGGTTGGCAGGATCCAAGTGCATATGCACGCCACCATAGGTTGGCCCTAGATAGTGCGCGTCGAAGTTCTCTTTGACTCGCGGATCTTTGAATTCGCCCAAGAATACGAACTGCGGTAAATTCTGATTGAGTGTTCCAAGACCGTAGTTCAACCACGAGCCGATGACGGGCTCAGGCGAGTCGAGCTTGTGCCTGCCCGTGTGCATCTGAAACTCGGCCGCGTGATCATTGTCCGTCGTCCACATCGAACGGACCACTGCCAACTCGTCCGCACAGCTAGCAAGATTCGGCAACCAATCGCTGACATCCAAGCCAATTTCGCCATAACGTTGAAAACCCACTTGCAATGGAAAGATCTTGGAATGCAGTTCTCGATCAAAACCCACGACCGACCGAGATCGTTCAAGGTACATCGGCAATTTTTGCGGGTTGGGCAAACTGGTCTCGTCATAGGTCTTGCCGCTCATCGCGTTCAATAGAGGCTTGGGATCGAACGTTTCCATATGGCTGACGCCACCCGACAGAAAAATCCAAATCACATTCTTTGCCTTGGGAGCAAAATGCGGTTTCCCATCGGGTTGGCCGTGCGTGCCAGAGTATCCATATGCATCTTGATGAAGAATCGAATTGAGCGCGATCCCGCCGAATCCCATGCCCAGGTTGCTGAGAAACGTACGGCGTGTCCGACCACAAAAGCCATGGTTTCGTTGCGTCATGTACATGCTCCCCCTTTAATCATCTCACGGTAATAAAATCGTTATGATTCATGAGAACGTGAATCAAATTCTCGCGAGCCCTCTCGTCTGGTTTCCAACTTGCCGGCGAATTCGCCATCGAACTCTCCAACTGTCGCGCTTGGTGCTCCAAGAAACGCATCGACTCCGCAACTTCCAATTCCCGAGGTTCTCGGCCGAGAACTTGACGGAACGCGGCATGAATGAATGCCCTGGTATGGTCCGATTGAGAATCGGATACATGAGCCAACTGCCGTGCCAACGCTCGACTAAGTTTCAGTGTCAGTTCGCTGTTGGTCAGAGCCAAAGCTTGTTGGGGTTGGACAGATGTTGAACGCTTGTAGCAATCGCAAGCATTGGCCGCATCAAACAACTCCAAAAACTCCATCTTCTCTTCGCCATGATGTGAGAAATAAATGCTGCGTCGATGCGACGCCAGTCCTTTTTTATGATCGATCTCGTGGCCGCCCATCGTCATGTCGAGTTCGTTGGCGACATGCAATAAACTATCTCGAACGACTTCCGCTTGCATGCGCGCATTTGGAAATTTCCAATAGAATCGATTTTCTGGATCGACGCGCATGGCAATGTCCATCGAATCGAATTCATGTTGCCGCGAGCTCGGAAGCATGCTGGCCAATTGATAAGTTTTGCTCGTTACGATGAGACGATGCATATGCTTCATCGACCAACCTGATTCCAGCAACTCGCAGGCCAACCAATCCAGCAACTCAGGATGATTGGGCGGAGTTCCATTGAGTCCGAAGTCATGAGTGGTATCGACTAAAGCCTGGCCAAAATGGCGTAGCCAAATATGATTCACCGCCACGCGAGCGGCAAGCGGATTGTCTTTGTCCACAATCCATTGGGCGAGTGCCGTTCTTCGGCCAGACGACGTTTGCAAATATTTAGGAGACAATGGGGTGTACTCTCCCAACTCGGTTCCAAGTTTTGCAGTCGCATCGTCGAGCGATTTCTTCGCGGCATCCTTCTTTTTCTTTGCGGCCTGCAAAGCCTTGTTGGCCTCGTCGGCAACTTTTTTGTCGCCACTCTTTGCGTCAGTCACTCGTGCTTCGGATCTCAGAATATCTGCGTTTGCGAGAGCGTCTTTGTATCGGGCAGTCGCAAGCGCCGCATCCCTTTCCGCTTGGGCTGATTTGCGAATCATGGCCTGCACGTCCGTTTCAGCTTTCTTGTCGTCAGACAAACGGCCGGTCGCGTATCGGACGGCGTCTGCCGCCATTCGTAACTCCAGACTCGATAGCTCGGCTTTGGCTGCCACGTATCTGAGTTCCATTGCATTGCACTGTGCCTTTTCAACGTCGTTGGGCTCAACGCTTGCTTCGGTCGCGCTTTGGGACGTCCGTTGAGCGAGCTCAGCTTCGGCTACTGCGACTTCGCGTTTTCTTTTATCGACTTCTTCTGATTGAATGAACGCCTTCGTGCCTGGGTAGGCAGCCGAAATCGGCAGCTCGATCGCTTGCACCGACGTGAACTTACCACTTAGCACTGTCGGAGGTGCAGCCGTTACCGGCGGTTTGCCTTCGATTCGCAAACGCGCATCCCCTTTCGAGAACATAAACGTCTCGGCACTGAGGTATTCGTCGAATACACGAATCATGCCACTTTGGATCGGGCCATAAGCCTTGGTGTAAACGTATTTTTCAAAAGGACCGGGATCGGGCTCTCCCGGAACTCGGTCATGGCGAAGCTCAAGCGGTTCAAAGAATGCCCGAAAGCGGAAGTAATCTTCCTGGCTAAGCGGATCGTATTTGTGGTCGTGGCATTGGCAGCAATTGAGCGTCAGACCAAGAAAGGCCTTGCCGGTGTGTTCCACCAAGTCCTTCTTCCAGGTTTCGTAATTCCATTTGAACCAACTCCGGACCAAAAAACCGGTAGCAACGATGTTTTCGTCATCCTCTGGCTTTGTTTCATCCGCGGCCAACATCTCGACCACCATTTGATCGTAAGGCTTGTCTTGATTGATCGATCGCACGATCCAATCTCGCCATCGCCAAATCATTGGATAGCTATTCATCACGTCCGGAACCGAACGTCGCCCATACCAGTCGCTATATCGCCAAACATCCATCCAATGCCGTCCCCATCTTTCGCCATACTGTGGCGACGCCAGGAGCCGATCGACCAATTGTTCTATCACGTCCGGCGAATCGCCGTTTAAGAAGGTCGACAACTCATAAGCTGAAGGAGGCAGGCCAACCAAATCAAGATAAATACGACGGAGCAAGGTCGCTCGATCGCTTACGGGACTAGGAACAAGTCCTTTTTCGGACCGTTTCGCTTGAATCAATGCGTCGATCGGGTTGCCTCCCGCATAGTCAGGGCTGTTGACCGTGGGCAGCGATGGCCGAACTGGCTTTCGAAACGCCCAATGCGATTTAGGATCTTTATCGGCCACTTCGTCGGCTGGTGCGATGGCTCCCGATGCAATCCACTTGGTTATGGAATCGATCTGATCGCTTGAGAGCGCCTTGCCTTCTGGAGGCATTCGAAAATTTTCGTCCGTGGATTGGATCCGCTTCAAGAGTAAGCTTGCGGTCGGATCGCCTGCCACAACGGCAACACCGTTTTCACCACCTTGGATCGCAAACCTCGCTGTGTCGAGTCTCAACTGCGACTCTTGCTTGACCGCGCCATGGCACGACGTGCATCGCTCTCGCAGAATCGGTCGGATGTCGCGGGTGAAATCGACGGTAGATTTCTGCGGTGCTGATTCCTGTGGCGCTGTTTCTTGCGGTGCTGATTCCTGCGCTGATGCTATCGAGGCGATTGCAAACAAGAGCATGACGAAGGTGGTCTTCATCGTGGGCGGGTCCGCTGAATGGTAGGGAGGCACGACTGCGTGTCCAACCCAACGCAGTCAAATCAATCGTAGGGCAAAGCACATCATACCTGACGGCAAGTTGAATTGCACCTAAAACGATCGTTGTAGCAGCGTATCTCCGAGACGCTGGAATTCGATATCAGCGAACACCCGCTGCATTGCTTCCATTTCCAGCTTAACCACAGGTCCGAAAAGCGAGTCCATACGGAGGATGAAAGTTCCAATAGCCAATACGTCCGCCTCGGAGACGCGGACCTACGCCAATCGCCCCTCTCGATGCGGACCTACTCGTCAACCTCGGCATCGGCCACCGACGAGGGTGGGACCGATTCTGGGTCGGCTTGTGGACGCGGAGCTTCGTTGAGCAGCGGGAAGCTTGATTCGGCTGCCGCAGTTCCACGATTGACCAGGTCTTCGAGAGCTTCCTTGCGGTAACTGACTTCGGAGTCTTGGAAGACTCGGAATCCCGTACCTGCTGGAATCAAATGACCAAGGATGACGTTTTCCTTGAGGCCCACGAGCTTGTCGACTTTGCCTGCCAACGCAGCTTCGGTCAGCACCTTGGTCGTCTCTTGGAAGCTGGCCGCCGAGATAAAGCTATTGCTTTGAACTGCGGCCTTGGTGATTCCCAACAATTGCACTTCGCCGTGCGCCGGCTTTGGCTTTTTGCCCTTGGCCGACTTGCCGCCGAGAGCTTCGCATTGGGCGTTCGATGTTTCGAAGGCATCCTTGGGTACGATGGCTCCCAAAGCAAATTCCGTATCGCCCGGATCGGTGATCCTCAAGCACTTCGATAGATGGTCGTTCTGTCGCTTGAACTCGAAACGGTCCATCACCAGACCAGACAGCAAGCTGGTATCTCCAGCGTTGGTGATCTTAATCTTGCGCAACATGCGAGCGATGATGATCTCGATGTGCTTGTCGTTGATCTCAACACGCTGCAATCGATAGACTTGTTGGACTTCATGCACCAGGTATTGCTGAACCGCTTCTTCGCCGCTCACTCGAAGAATATCGTGTGGCACGAGCGGACCTTCGACCAGGGCTTGACCCGCTTTGACGCTGTCACCCGAGTGGACCAAGAATCGCTTGCCTGGCGGTACCAAGTGTTCGACTTCCTCGCCGCTCTCGCTGCGAACCACAATCGATCGCTTGCCACGTTTTCGGTCCTTGAGAATCTCGACGATTCCGTCGAGTTCGGCGACTACGGCCGGATCCTTGGGTTTGCGAGCTTCGAAGATTTCAGTAACGCGGGGTAGACCGCCCGTGATGTCGCGAACTCCGGTCGCTTCACGCGGCATTTCTGCCAATTCGGTACCAGCGTTTACCTTCTTGCCTTCGTTGCAGTTGATGACCGCCTTGTCAGGCAGATAGTGTACGTCGAGCGCCTTTCCGTCGGCGTCTTCGATCACGATCTGCGGATGGAATTTTCCACGGGCATCCATGATTCGTCGACGAATATTGCCGCTCGGATCTTTTTCCAGCTTGAGAGTCTCGCCTTCGATGATGTCGACGAAGACCACTTTACCACTTGCCGTTGAGAAGATCGGAATCTTGTGCGGGTTCCATTCGCACAACTGTTGTCCTTTGGGGATCTCCTGATCTTCCTTGACCGACAATCGTGCACCGGACGGAACGTCGTATCGCTCCAACTCTCGGCCTCGGTTATCAACGATCGCGATCTCGCAGTTTCGTGTGAGAACCACGTCATGTCCATCGTCGTTGGTAACCAAACGCATCTTGATGAATTTGACGATACCGGCTTTCTTGGATTTGATATCGCTTTCTTCGGTCGTGGTATTTGCGGTACCACCTTGGTGGAACGTACGCATCGTCAACTGAGTACCAGGTTCACCGATACTTTGAGCAGCGATGATTCCGACCGCCATCCCTTCTTCGACCAAAGCGCCCGTACTCATGTCCATGCCATAGCAGCTACGGCAAATACCGAGCGGAGCATCGCAGGTCATCGGCGACCGGACTTGGATCTTTTCCAAGCCCATTTCTTCGATCTTGCGAGCGATCTCGCGCGTGATCATTTGATTCTCTTCGACGATCGTTTCGGCCGTGATCAAATTCACGATATTCTGTCGGCTGACACGCCCTGTGATCGAATCGGCCAATCGCACTTCTACTTTTTCACCGCGATAGATAATGCCCTTGGTGATGCTTTGCATCGTGCCGCAATCGTGCATGGTGATGACCACGTTTTGAGCGACGTCCGCCAACTTGCGTGTCAAATAGCCAGAGTCGGCCGTCTTGAGGGCCGTGTCGGCCAATCCCTTGCGCGCACCGTGGGTCGAGCTAAAGTACTCGAGCACCGAGAGGCCTTCACGGAAATTCGATTTGATCGGCGCCTCGATGATCTCGCCGGTCGGCTTGGCCATCAGACCGCGCATACCAGCCAACTGGCGGATTTGTTCGATACCACCCCGTGCACCGGAGGACGCCATCAAGAACACTGGGTTGATATACCAATTGCCTCGATGCGTATCGCTTTCCATTGCGGCCAACATATCCTTGGTGATAAGCTCGCGGGTCGCAGTCCATGCGTCCAGCGTTTGATTGTAACGCTCCTGTGCCGTCATGATCCCCTTCAGATAGTTCTTTTGGAACGTCATGACTTTCTTGTCGGCGTCAGCAATGTGCTTGATCTTGGAATCCGGCGTGACCAGGTCGTCAGCACCGAACGAAAGACCGCTCTTGGTCGATTCACGGAAACCTAACTGGTTCATGTCATCAAGCAGCTTGATTGTCGGTCGTCGACCGAGGCGTTGGTAGCAGTCGCTGATAACCGCAGCAAGGTCGCTACCCTTGAGGGCGATGTTGTAGAAATCCATTCCGTCCGGCAGGATCGAATTGAATAGGATTCGTCCAAAGGTGGTTTGAATGACCGCGCCGGCTTTGTTGCTAGGATCCTCGCTCTTGAGTCTTCGATGGGCGGGTAAGCGGACTTTGATACGAGCATGCAAATCGATGATGCCTTGATTGTATGCGTAGTCCGCTTCCATCATGGTTGCAAACACCATGTCCGCACCCTTCATATCGGGCAATTCGACGGAAATGTAATTGCAACCCATCACCGTATCCTGAGACGGGCTCATGATCGGTTTGCCGTTGCTAGGTGCGAAGATATTGTGGGTGCTCATCATCAACGTATGAGCCTCCACTTGGGCTTCGATAGAGAGAGGCAAGTGGACCGCCATTTGGTCACCGTCGAAGTCGGCGTTAAAGCCTTTGCAGACGAGTGGGTGCAAATGAATTGCGTTGCCCTCAACCAACGTCGGTTCAAAAGCTTGAATACCCATGCGGTGCAACGTGGGTGCACGATTGAGCAACACAGGGTGATTTCGAATGACTTGTTCCAGGATATCCCAGACTTCTTCGTCCTTGCGCTCCAACATCTTCTTTGCCGACTTGATCGTATCCGCGTGCCCGAGTTCCTTGAGCTTGCGAATGATGAACGGCTGATAGAGTTCCAAGGCAATCTTTTTAGGAAGACCGCATTGGTGCAATCTCAATCGAGGCCCCACGACGATGACGCTTCGTGCCGAGTAATCGACTCTCTTTCCTAAGAGGTTTTCTCGGAACCGGCCTTGCTTGCCCTTGATCATGTCCGTCAACGACTTGAGCGGTCGATTGCTGCTGCCCAGTACTGGCCGCTTGCAACGACCGTTGTCGAACAACGCATCCACCGACTGTTGCAACATCCGCTTTTCATTTCGGATGATGACCTCGGGAGCATTCAAATCCACCAGCTTGCGCAAGCGGTTGTTTCGGTTGATGATCCGACGATACAAATCGTTCAAATCCGACGTCGCGAAGTTACCGCTATCGAGCAAGACCAGCGGGCGCAGGTCCGGTGGAATCACCGGGATTACATCCAGTACCATCCACTCGGGACGGTTCTCGCTATCGCGGATCGACTCGACCAGCTTCAGTCGGTTGATCAGGTCCTTTTTGCGTTGCTTGCTGTTCGTTTCGGCAAGTTCGATGCGCAACTCTTCCGAGAGTTTTACCAAGTCGAGGCCTTGGAGCAATTTGCGAACTGCCTCGGCGCCCATATCGGCTTCGAATGCATCCCCGTACTGTGCCTTGGCTGCTCGGTATTCTTCTTCGGTCAACAGTTGCTGGACTTCCAACTCGGTTGTGCCTGCGTTGGTGACGACATAATCTTGGAAGTAGATCACTTTTTCCAGACTCGTTGTCTTCATTTCGAGCAGATTACCAAGTCGACTTGGCATCGCTTTAAAGAACCAAATGTGCGCGACGGGAGCGGCCAATTCGATGTGACCCATGCGTTTGCGACGAACCCGCGAGTGCGTGACCTTCACACCGCATCGATCGCAAATCATTCCCTTGTACTTCATGCCGCGGTACTTACCGCATGCGCATTCCCAATCCTTTTCCGGGCCAAAAATCCGTTCGCAAAACAAGCCATCCTTTTCAGGACGATAGGTTCGATAGTTGATGGTCTCCGGCTTCTTCACTTCGCCGAACGACCAAGAGCGAATGTCTTGTGGTCGCGCGAGGGAAATCTTGACCGAGGTATAATCGTTAACGCGATCGTAGGTGCCTTCAGCATTGGCCATTACGAAAAACTCCTGTAGTCGACAGTTTACAACTGCTCGAGGGTGAGCGTCGCAAAGGTGTCAAAGGTGATTGGATTAAGGATGTTTGTATTGGGGGCCGAACCCGCGGTCGGGATCGGCGATTAAATTTTCGGATGAATGAATCTAGATGCGGCGTTTTTCAAGTCGCATGTTCAGTGCAAGGCCCCGAATTTCGTTGGTCAAAACGTCGAAGCTAGCAGGTGTGCCGGCTTCCAAAGTATTCTCTCCTTTGACCATAGATTCGTAGATCTTGGTTCGGCCTTCGACGTCATCGCTCTTAACGGTTAGCAATTCCTGAAGGATGTAAGCCGCCCCGTAGGCCTCGAGAGCCCAGACTTCCATTTCCCCAAAGCGCTGACCGCCAAAACGTGCCTTGCCACCAAGTGGTTGCTGGGTGATGAGTGAATACGGGCCCGTGCTGCGTGCGTGCACTTTGTCATCGACCAAGTGGTGAAGCTTGAGCATGTAGATGTACCCAACCGTGGTTTCCTGTCCCATCGGTTCACCGGTACGGCCGTCGTAAAGTCGAATCTTGCCGTGCCGTGGGAGACCGGCCATTTCCAACGCTTCGTTCACGTCGGTTTCCGTCGCTCCGTCAAACACCGGTGTGATGGCTTGGAATCCGGAGACTGCACCGGCCCAACCAAGGTGAGTTTCAAGAATTTGTCCAACGTTCATCCGGCTTGGAACACCGAGCGGGTTCAACATAATCTGCAGCGGCGTACCGTCGGGCAAAAACGGCATGTCTTCGACCGGCAATACCTTGGAGATAACCCCCTTGTTGCCGTGCCGACCAGCCATCTTGTCGCCGACGCTGATGACTCGCTTGGTCGCGATATATACCTTGACCATCTGCAAAACACCGCTGCGAAGCTCGTCGCCACGTTTCATGCTATTGAGTTGGCGATCGCGAACATCCAACGTTTCTTCGACTGCGGGCCATAGATTCTTGTAGACCTTTTTGACCTCGGCATGCAAACCGGCATCCAGCCGATTGATCAATCGCGATAGATTGAACGTCTGAGCTTTCTCGGCGATATATTTTGGATCTTGACCACCTGTGAGCGGAGTTCCGTCATCGTCGGTCAGTTTTCCTCCGATCGCTTTTTCGAGCTCTTCGGCGAACGCTGCAAACGAAGTCGCAATCTCCTTGTTGCCTTCGGTTTCGACCCGCTTGAGTTCTTTTTCGAATTCCTTTCGCTCCTCTTCAGACAGACTCATGCGGCGAGAGAACTTCTGTGTATCGATCACGATCCCTTCGATACCCGAGCTAACTTCGAGCGAATCGTTCTTGACGTCTTCGCCAGCGCGACCAAAGATCGCGTGCAAGAGTTTTTCTTCCGGAGTCAATTCCGTTTTGCTCTTTGGGGATACTTTGCCGACGAGAATGTCGCCGGGCTGAACGAAGGTCCCGACTTGGACAATGCCTGATTCATCCAAATTGCGAAGGGCTTTTTCGCTGACGTTGGGAATGTCGCGAGTGAACTCTTCGCGTCCGAGCTTGGTTTCGCGTATTTCCACGTCAAACTCTTCGATGTGAATCGAGGTGTAGACGTCTTGCTTGACCAATTCTTCACTGATGATGATTGCGTCTTCGTAGTTGAAGCCGTCGAACGACATGAAGCCAACGAGCACGTTGCGGCCAAGCGCGAGTTCCCCCAAATGCGTCGAA
>JBEBHM010000777.1:0-4017 GCA_040080875.1 Pirellula sp. | reverse complement strand
GACGCTCCGCGCGTGTGGGAAAACATCATGTTGGCCGGTCGATCGCTCGGGATTCAGGCCGTTGGGCTAGGAGCTCGCGATACGCTGCGACTCGAAGCGGGTATGCCACTTTACGGACATGAACTAAATGAGTCCGTCGATCCGTATCAAGCAGGATTGGGCTTTGCCTGCAGCCTCAAAGATCGTCAGTTTGTTGGATCCGAGTCGTTGATTTTGAAATCCAAGGACAACACTCTCCCCAAACGCATCGGGCTCGTCTTGGAGGGGCGGCGTGCTGCACGGCAGGGATCCAACGTGATAGATTCCGACGGCCGCGTCGTCGGACAAGTAACCAGCGGTAGTTTTTCTCCCACCATGGATAAACCCATCGCTATGGCTTACGTTGATCCTACGTTGGCGATTGTCGGTACCGAACTCGACGTCGACATCCGTGGTACGTCGGTTCCAGCGAACATCGTTTCACTTCCTTTCTACAAAAAAACGTAAAGACTATGAGCATCAATCCAGAAGAATTGCGATACATGGAATCGCACGAGTGGGTACACACCAGTAGCGATGAACCGGGTATTGCCACTGTCGGCATATCGGCCTTTGCCGTCGATCAGCTCACAGACCTTGTGTTTATGGCTCTTCCAAAGGTTGGCCAAACGGTTGCAGCTGGGCAAGAATTTGGTGAAGTAGAAAGTGTCAAAGCCGTCAGCCCGATGTACAGTCCTGTCAGCGGAACTGTTGTTGAGGTCCAGTCCGATTTGGTCGATCGACTCGAGTCGCTCAACACAGATCCCTACACCCAAGGTTGGATCATGAAAGTCAAGATGAGCGACACGAGCGAGCTGGCGAGACTCCTGGATTGGACTTCCTACAAACATCAGTGCGACAATTCGTGACCCCGCAACGTTTTGACGATTTGCCCTCGGCTCGACCCAAGCTTTGCGATCGGCCAGACCCGAGTGGGCCTGATCACAGTGATCGGCCAAAAGAATGCGAAGCGGTCGTGGTTGTCGATCCCCCGTTGCAGGGGGAAGTCAATATGGCGATCGACGAGCAATTGCTTCAGGCCATTCGTCCTGATTGGCCTGTGGTGGTTCGTATCTACCGATGGCAGGAGCCTACGCTATCGATCGGCCGTTTTCAAAACGACGCCGACCGACAAGCTATTCCGGAACTCGCCAGCCTTCCAATGGTTCGTCGGAAAACAGGCGGTGGGGCGATCGTTCATGACCAAGAACTCACCTACAGCGTTCTCGTTCCGCTACGCGACCAAACCATTCAAAAAGGGCACAGCGAATTGCTCTACCGCGCCATTCACCAATCGGTTTTGAATCAGCTTGCGCACCTCGGATGGGATGCAAAACTTGCCGAGTCTTGCGCGTGCGCAAATGCAAAAAAAGAAAAGAAAGATCCTTTTCTTTGTTTTTTGAGGCGTACCCCTGTCGATTTATTGGTAGGAGAGCATAAGATATTGGGGAGTGCTCAACGCAGAACCGCAGTAGGACTGCTGCAACACGGCAGTTTCCTTATTCGTAATTCTTTATCGACGCCCTATTTGCCGGGTCTGCTTGACATCCCTTCCAGAACAAAGCTTGCGCTAGAACGACATTATTTGCCGGAAATGAATCATTCATTGCGTTTTTCGGACAACGGCTTGGGGAACGGGACAGCATTTGACGCGTTTTTGCGTGAGGATTCAGAAAACACTCACCCTAGTCATTTGGATTGGCTGGGTTGGACCACTTTTCTGGTAAAGGTCTTAAAGCAGGGACTAGAGAATGTCGTGGATTGCAATTGGCTTGACCGGGTACCCAGATTCGTTCTGAACTCCGTCGATCCCTGGCGGAAAGAATCCACTGTTGAAAATTGAATTTTAAATCGGTTTACCTTTTTAAGATTTTTCGGCTAATCTAGAATTCGCAATCTGTTTCGATCAGCGTACGAACAATTGGCCTTCGAAGATTTTGTTGCTCCGGATTTTCGGACATTTTGAGTAACTTAACTTAAATAGGAAGAGGGACTGCAATGCAGGTGATGCTTAAGGTGCTTTCCGGCAACCATGAAGGAAAATTGATCCCAATCAAGGATGAAAAATTCTTGATTGGCCGGAGCGAATCTTGTCAGTTGCGACCCAAGAGCGAATCGATTAGCCGCAAGCACTGTGTTATTGTGCAAAAGGATGGGCGAGTCCTCGCGCTTGACTTGAAGAGTCGCAACGGGACCTTCATCAACGAAAAACAACTTTCGCCTGACAAGGCAAAGATCATCAAGTCCGGGGACCGATTGCGTTGCGGACAATTGGAATTCGAAGTCCTGATCGAAGTCGGAATCGCCAATTCCAAACAACCGGAAGTCAGTTCGGTCAAGGAAGCAGCCGATCGAATCACGGAACAAAGCAGCAACTTGGACTCGCGAGAAAGTTTCGACATAAGTGCTTGGCTAGAAGAAGCTGACCAAATTGACCGCAGTGCTCCAACTCTTGAGAAAGAAGTCGAAACGCGTCAGATCACCATGGAGGATACAACGCGTTTAGAATCAACTCAGATGGAAGAAGGGACTCCAGACCCCGAGGTTCCCGCCGAGGAGGCAGCCAAAAAACGATTCGAAAAGAAACCTCCTATCAAGCTCCCCAAGATGGCCTCCGGTCCCCTGAAAGGAAACACCAAGGATGCTGCGACCGAAACACTAAAGAAGTACTTCGGTGGTCGGTAGTCTCCATGACTCGATCACTCCTAGTTTTCACTTTTCTTATGATCGCTCTGCTCTCCCCCACCCCAGTTTGGGCTCAGCAGAGCACTCTCACCCTCAAGGATGGTCTAACGCTTGGACCAGGTCTTGCTGGAAATATTGTTGCCCTCAATCGAAAGGGCTCCATCAACAATCGCGCCGAGGTGCAGGCGAAAAACATCACGTTCATGGACGAGGGACTGCGCATCATTTATGTCTGTCCCAGGCGAACGGCAACCAATACCGAATCCCAAGCACTGCTCAGGATCAAATTCAAAAACAATGAATCAGAAGTCGCCAAAGAAGGCCTCAACGTTGTACCTGTCTCGGGAATAGCTAAAACCACGTTGTTTGACCAAGACGGACGTCGATTTTACTTATCTCCCCTGATCGGACAAGGAGTGGCCAGGTTTATTCAGGGCATCACGGAGATCACGCCCAGCTATGTCAAAGTAGAGGCTCTCAAGACCGAGGACAAGGACAAATACCGCTGGGACATGCGTCTCTCCCTGGATAGTCTCGACAGCGAGACGCTCATCAATATCTTGACTCACAACGCAAATCGCGAAAAACCAGGCGACTGGCTAGATATCGTCAATCTGTTTTCCGAAGCCAAACGATTCTACGAAGCTCGCCACATGCTCAAAGAAGCGATCTATAAATTCCCAGAGCTCGAAACCCAAAAATCCCAATTAAAACAGTTCGATCAACTGATGGCCGATCAACTCTTCGAAGCGTCGTTGAACGCGCAATCAGCCAACCAATTCCAATACGCCAAGTTGATCCTGGAGACTATCAACAAGCCGGCTCTCTCCCTCGAAACGCAAATTAAACTCGACAGCAAACTGCAGGATTTTGACAAGGCTCAAGCGGAACTTGATCTGCTGCAAAAGTCGATTGAGGCCGATGTTGCCAAGTTGACAGAGGGCGACATCAAACTCCAATTCCAAAGCGTGCTGCCAGAAATTGCGAGATACCTTTCTCCTAAGACCATGGAGCGATTTTCCGACTACATTCGGCGTCGATCGGATGCCAAGCTCCGGCCCGAACAACTAGCATCCATCGCGATCAGCGGTTGGATCTACGGGCCAACTGTCGGAGACGACAACACCGCTGTGGTCGCGTCTGGCATTCGTGCCCGCAAACAAATCTCGGAGTATCTTGCAGCTCCCACTCGAAACGATCAAATCGTTGAGGAACTGTCGCGACAAGAGTCCGGCAGCGCTAGACTCGTTGCCAAAATCCTCGAAAACATGCCACCGCCAGTCCCGACGCCGGAATCCGCAAAGGCATCCACAT
>JBEBHM010000776.1:0-4023 GCA_040080875.1 Pirellula sp. | reverse complement strand
CTCCGGATCGAAAGCGACTGTACTACACCATGCTGGGAATCTGTGGCAAACCCGAGGATGGTGACTTGTTTGAAAAGATGCTTCGAAGCGAAAATGCGGAGATGCGAGCTGGATTGGATGCTTTGATCGCGGCTTACTTGACCCTCAAGGGCGAAGCAGGCTTGCCGCTCATCGAAGAGCGATTTTTTAAGGACACGAAGGCGCAGTATGCAGATATTTACTCCGCAGTGATGGCACTCCGTTTTCATGGTACCGAGGCTGAGATTCTCAAAAAGGAATCGATCACCAAGGCGATGCATCAGCTGTTGGCTCGTCCGGACTTGGCAGACTTGGTGATTCCCGATTTGGCTCGCTGGGGAGATTGGAGCCAAATCGAAAAACTGACGGAGCTCTTCGAAAAAGCGACTGATGACAACATGTGGGTTCGGGTTCCGGTGATCAATTACCTGCGAGCATGCCCATTGCCGATCGCTCAGGAAAAGCTCATACATTTAGAAAAAATTGATCCCAAAGCCGTCAACCGCGCTAAGACTTTTTTCCCGATCCCAATGCCAGTTGCACCCAAGAAAGGCGAGAGCTCTGCAGTACCACGGAAGCTCTTTCTGGACCGAATCCAAATGCTTTGCGGCTTGAGCAACAACGTTCAGATCGCCTCATCGAATGGCGAAAAGCTGGTGCGACAATGGTTGGCGGATCGACAACAACTCGCATCCAACTTGGACCAGGCGTCCTTGGCCACGGTTTCGGTGGGTAATCCATTGAACCATTGGGCGCCCATGTTCGTAGTCGTCATCGCCACCATTATCTTGTCTTCCGTGATGTGGCTGGTCGCCACTAGCGGTGGTTTACTTCGATCCTCAATATGAATCAGACTACATTGGAACGACAAACCAACATTGACCCAGAGTTTCAGGAGGATGATGAGTTCAACTACCAGTCTCTCAGTAGGGCTGCTGTTTTGAGCATAGCGTTTGGGCTCTTTGGGCTGCTGGCTTGGATATCGCCCCTGCTGATGTTTTTGCCGTTGTTGGGGTTGGTCTTTGCACTAGCCGCATTTCGGAATTTGAAACGCTTCCCTTTAGAACTAGTTGGGAGACCATTGGCGTGGATAGGTTTTGTCTTGAGTTTGCTTTTGTGCATAGGAGCTCCGATTCGCCATATCTACATTTACTATACCGAGGTCCCCGAAGGCTTTGAACGAATCCAGTTTTCCTCACTGATAAGCCCAGTCGACGTGCCTCCGCCCGAGGCAGTTGCCATGCATGGCAAGAAGATCTTTGTCAAGGGTTATATCCACCCAACATCAGTCTCGAGCAACACCACCAAGTCCTTTGTAATTGTCCCCGACTTGGGGACATGCTGCTTTGGCACTCAGCCACCGTTGACCCACATGATCGAAGTTCGATTGGTCAACGACAAATTCGCCAGTAAATCGCTGCGTCGTTATTCGTTAGCGGGGACTTTAGAGGTACACCCATACAAGAAGCCGGTCGAAGGCTTGGATGGCGTTTACTATCATTTGGACGCTGAGCACTTCAACTAGGATCGGATTGGGATTGACGATTCGCCGTGGCGTCCGATACGGGATGACTCTTGTCGAACTCTTGGTGGTCATTGCGATCATTGGAGTTTTGGTCGGGCTATTGCTGCCTGCCGTTCAAGCGGCGCGCGAATCGGCTCGCAAAGTTTCTTGCATGAACAATCTAAGGCAAGTTGGAATAGCACTTCACAACTACCATCAAGCCTTGCGAACACTTCCGCCAGGCTGTTTGCAGTGGAGACCGTGGCAAGGCGACCCCAAGCTCAAGAATTTTGCTTGGTCTGCCCTCATCCTACCCTACATGGAGCAAGCTTCGCTGCATGGAATTGTTAATTTCGATTACTCGTTTGATCACCCATTCAATGAGAATGCGGGAAAAGCCTCCGTGCCCATGTACGTTTGTCCGTCCGTTCCAACACGTGAAACGGTGCGTGGACGTGCCGACTATGGCGGTCTCTTTGGTCAACGGATTACAACTCGAAACAACACCGACAATGGGGTGCTCATTTACAACCGACCAATTCGATTCCAAGAAATCACTGACGGCTTAACGAACACGCTCTTGGTCGCCGAAGCCATCGGGGGGCCGGATGGTGAGTGGATCAACGGAAACAATGTTTTTGAACAGTCGGGTCGAATCAACGACCGATTGGCTTGGATTGGCGATGATGAAATCCGCTCGTTGCATTCCGGAGGCGCGATGGTGCTCTTTTGCTGCAGTCGCACGCAATTCGTATCGGACGGGATCGACGTTCAGGTTCTTGCCGCCCTGATTACTCGAAATCATGGCGAAACTGCGGATCTTGAGTAAGCGATCGAAACTGGAGTATATTGGGTAAGGCCTCTAAACCTCCAACGTACTCCCCCAACCGCAGGCTTCGCCTGCAATCACCTGCCCAAAGGCCCAGCCGTGAACGACCCGCTCTTTCAATACAACTTGCTTCAGACTCGCCGCCAATTCTTTGGGCGAACCGGACTCAGGATGGGGGGCCTTGCACTTGCCTCCATGGCCGGTGCTATGCCGCAGTCCCTCAGCCTTTTGAATGCTGCTGACAAGGTCCCCAAAGTTCACCCGCCGCTTCAAGGCTTGCCACACTTCGCCCCGAAAGCCAAAGCGGTCATCTATTTGCATATGAATGGTGGCCCAACGCAACTCGACATGTGGGACTACAAACCGCAATTGCAGGAACAGTTCGACAAAGACCTGCCCGACTCCATTCGCAAAGGGCAACGCATCACCACCATGACGAGCGGGCAAGCGCGCTTGCCGGTGGCTCCGAGCAAGTACAAATTCGAACAACACGGCAAATCGCATCGGTGGGTTAGCGAGTTGTTGCCTCACACTGCAAAAATGGTGGACGAACTGGCGGTCATCAAAACGTTGCACACCAACGCAATCAACCACGATCCAGCGTGCACATTCGTGATGACTGGGAGCGAGGTACCAGGCAAGGCAAGCTTAGGATCTTGGCTAGCGTACGGGCTCGGGAGTGAAAGCGAAAACCTCCCAGCTTTCGTCGTGATGACGCCGACTTGGACAAGCAAAGCGGCTGCCCAGGCCTTGTTCACGCGCATGTGGTCGAGCGGATTCCTGCCGACGCGATTCGCTGGTGTCGCACTTCGCACGGGCGGTGACCCAGTTTTGTATCTGCCCAATCCCGACGGAGTTACTACGGCGGATCGGCGTGTGATGCTCGATGCGCTCGGCCAACTCAATCAAGAGCGATTCAATGAGTTGCATGACCCTGAGATTCAGACTCGTATTGCACAATATGAAATGGCATTTCGTATGCAAAAGAGTGTACCTGATCTAGTGGACTTGAACGATGAACCGGCGTCGATACTTGATATGTATGGCCCCGATGTCACGGTACCTGGCACTTTTTCGGCGAGCGCCTTGTTGGCACGACGATTGGTGGAACGTGGCGTGCGTGTCGTTCAGATATTGCATCGCGGTTGGGACCAGCATGGAAACATCGCCGGCGATTTACCGGCACAATGTCGGGACGTAGATCAAGCCAGCGCGGCATTGATCCAAGACCTGAAACAACGTGGAATGCTCGACTCGACACTTGTCGTTTGGGGTGGCGAATTCGGTCGAACGGTATATTGCCAAGGGGGACTCACCAAAGAAAACTATGGTCGCGATCACCACCCCAAATGCTTTACCATGTGGATGGCGGGCGGTGGTATCCGAGGTGGAGTCGAGTACGGTCAGACGGACGATTTCAGCTACAACATCGCAGAAAACCCCGTTCATATCAACGACTTGAATGCAACCATCCTGCATTGCATGGGAATCGATCACGAGCGGTTTAATTTTCCGTTCCAAGGGTTGGAACAACGTTTAACGGGCGTTGAACCGCAACGGGTTATTCAAGAAGTCTTAGCATAGAGATCGCGGTCACGTCGCGCTCCACTGTAGAGCCGTCGCTCCGCGACTGAATTGTGGACACGTCGCTCCGCGACGGGGGATTTCGCGT
>JBEBHM010000775.1:0-4023 GCA_040080875.1 Pirellula sp. | reverse complement strand
GTTTTGTAGTGGTAGACTCAACGCCACTCTGCGCTGTAGTACGGCTTTGCGTGCAGACTTTTCTCAAGTCCATTCATGCTAGTCCGCAGTCGAGTCACCGCTTGATGAAGCAGTACACCGACGTTGGATACGCTGAGTTGCATGATGTCGGCGATCTGTTTGTATGTCAGCCCCTGGCCAAGCCTGAGTTCAAGAACTTCTTGTTCACGTTTGGGCAGCCGATCGATCTGTTGCCGCAACAGCTGCCGTTCGTCGTGCTGCAGCAATTGCGCAGCAGGTCCCAAGTCCATGGCGGTCGCCGTTGCGAGCGCTGAAGATTCCGAATCAATAGTCATCCGAGCCTCCCGGCGATGCAGGTCCATCGCATGATTGCGACAAGTTCTAAAAAGCCACGCATCGACATGTCCCTCGACATTCGACCGGCTCTCTCGGCACAGTTTCAAAAACGTCTCTTGCACACAGTCTCTGGCCGACTCCAGGTTTCCGTTTAACAATCGGGTCGCATAAGCCACCAAAGGTCGCTCCAACCGTTGAAAAACGGCATGCAGCCATTCCCGATCGGGTTGGACATGCGACTTGGACGAGTCGCCGAACTCGGTGGAATCGATTTGTTCCGCAGTCATGTCGGAGTCATACGATCGAACGTGTTTTCGTGGGTCAGCGAGATAAGTGGACGGCAAAGTAAATGAACCGTACTGATAAGTAGACGTCGGAAGAACCAATGTATTAGGAAAAATCTTGAGAAAAATGCCAGTGCTCTACTGGAGCTCTCTATATGAGCGTGCGCAATTATCCTCGCATGTAGCGGAAACCGCCAAGGTTTTCGAGGCGTTGTCGAAACGCTTGATGCGTTCCGCTACGTCAGAATTGTGGGTTCATTATTTAGGGCTACAATGCTCGTATCATGACCAAGTACATTGCTTTGCTCCGGGCCGTCAACGTGGGTGGAACCGGAAAACTCCCGATGTCCGATCTGAAATCCATGTGCGTCGATGCTGGCTTTACCAACGTTCAGACGTATATCGCAAGCGGAAACGTGCTGTTCCAATCCCAATGGGCAGCTTCCAAAGTGAAGTCGACTTTAGAAGCCAAACTCTTGGAATATGCCGGGAGAGAAATCGGCGTTGTGGTGCGCACAGCGGCTGAAATGAAGTCGGTCATGGACTCCAATCCATTTTCCGACAAGGCACCAAACCAAACGGTCGCGATCTTCTTGGATAAGCCGCCTGCCAAGGATGCTTTGAACAATGTACACGGGAAAGCGAACGAGTTACTTGCGTTAGGCAAACGCGAGATTTTCGTTTTCTATGCCGATGGTATCGGCCGCTCCAAATTGAAGATCGATGCGGCTAAGTTGGGCACCGCCAGGAACATGAACACAATCGCCAAACTGGTGTCGCTCTACTCCGATCAATAAAACAGTCGCCATCGGGAATCCCATCGGCTTGAAGGTTGTACAGCTTTCAGATATCGTTTTCGCTTGTATTTGTTGAGCCTATAGCGCTAGCCTCATCTTTACCCACATCTCGTAGGTTAATATCGTACTCGTACTCGAATCGACAAGCCCCCATCGAGTACGAGTACGAGTACCGCCCTACTGGCTGAGTACGAGTACGAAAGCCTGCGATTTTTGCAAAAGGCAACTGGACTTGTGGGTAATGATGAGGGCGCTAGCCGAATCACGCTGCAAGAAATCGGCTAGCGCCTCAGGCTCATTTAGTGGAAAAGCACACGGATACAAAGCTGTACGGACCTCCTTGCCCAATGGTACTTTAGGCTTCACTACAAAGCGTACTTAGCGCCGCAAATTCAGTCGACCCGGAAGGAATAGCTTAGAGTCCATGCCTTGGATTCGTTGGGTAGAAGACTGATTTCGACGTAGGGTTCTGGGCAAATTGTGTTCTTCATTCCCCAGACGTTGAGTTTGTGCAAGGGAGCATCACCTCGACATGTCACCACGACGCGCGACGGCTTGTGATGGATTTCGAATGCGTGGTCCGTCACCTTACGCGAGTGTCCAACAAGTTCTGCGAAGTAGGATTCGCCAGGATGGATCGCTCGTTGGAAGCCCATGTTCCGTCCATTCAAATGCACGAGCTCTTTGAAGAGGGCTGCCTCACGGGTCGGTTTCAATTCAAACGGAAATTCGATTCGATAGTTTGGTCCGACACGGTCGGAATCGATCAAGAAAAAATTATGGTTGTAGTGATCGGTCGTCCAGGCCGTTTTGCCAGTGTTCTTTAAGCGATGCTGTATATCGAAGCCGTTTTTTGTAAGTGCAATCGTCTTTTGGTAGTCGTAGCCAAGCTCTTCGCCATGGTTGAGCGACTGCGAAAAAACGACCGAATTGTCATTTGCGTCGACGGTCCATTTCCCTTCCTCGACGACTTCGTAAGGGAACGAAAACCGATAACGCTCTTCTTGAGGTTGTTTCAGCTTACCGACTCCTATTTTGAGAAAAACAGAGCCAGGCTGGTTCGGTTGGTAGCCAAGAGGCATTCCATTTCCGAACTCCTCGCACGGTCCTGTGACATCGTCGTTAGCGGTTGGTTTGAGAGGACCATCATGCCAACGCTCGCACAAAGAATGCCCGCGAAACGAGATTTTGTGAAAGATGCCCGATCGATCAAAACGTGTCCCTCGGTAGTTGTCTGGACTCGTCGGTTTCGAAATGGCAATGCTGACATCATCATTCTTAAGCAGGACGTGGTCTGGTTTATTGGAATCGGCCTTTTCTTGAGACATACCGATTCCCGCCAGTGCAAAAATGCACACACAGAAACATGCACCTCGAATGCCTTGCGAAACTGTTATCGATAGCACGACCGAATCCTCACCTGTAGAAGTATTGTAAAACGATTGTCTCAATCGTTTGAATGAGCAAGTATTGTTGAACGATTGTCTCAATCGTTTGAATGAGCAATTGGGGACAATTGCTCTACTCTAGCGTTTGCTCATGAAAAAGCGCATCCCGAGCTTGATCATGTCGGACAAATCGAAGTCACCATCACCGTCCTGGTCAAGCATTTTGCCGATCAGGCTTCCACCTTTCTTTTGTTCAACGGATCGTCGTTCGCCTCGCATCATTTCAGACAAATCGGCGGGGTCGAGCGACTTGGAATTCCCCGTCGAGCGCGAACTGGCTCGGGCTCGCATGGCACCAAGGACCAGCGGTGCAAGGATCACCAAGAGGGGGCCTATTTTGCGCAGATCAAGACCGCTCGACTTTCCGATCGCATCCTCGACCCGTTTCTTTTTGTTCCCCAAAACATTCCCCAAAACATCGTCCATCGAATCGGGAGAAAGACTTGGCTCTGTATTGCCGGGCGATGAAGGAGGTATGTGCATGGAAGGTGGCAATTCATTGCCAGGTCCGAGCGACCGATCCAGTGGCGACTCCTTGCGTGCTGGAGCCTGACGAGGCGGCGGCGTCTGGCGTGGCTCAGGGACGGATCGAGGTGTGTGCGGCATCTCCGAATGTGGCGAGGATTCAAAACCAGGTGGCAGGATGTCCTCAAACATTTCCGACCCGGATGTGTGACCAGATGGGTTGCGTCCGGATGGATTGGGTGTTTGGGGTGGTGATGGAGGCCGTTTGGTTGAATTCCCAAGTAACCCGCCAAGGAGTTCGCCGAGCGTGCCCCCCCCGATACCTTGCATCTGTTTGGAGATCATTTGAGCACCTTGCTCCGTTTCTGCAGTACGACCGAAAGCGCTTACCAAGGTCGGTAACGCCGCCGCAATGGCAGCTTCGGTTATTGCACTATCGGTCCCTAGATGGTTGGCAATTTGGGCAATTCGCCTTTCATCGAGCTCGGACGAAAGTAGTTCGAGTACTTCGGACATGTCGCACCTTATGATGAATTTGGTTAATCGACGACGCATGGCTTGTATGCTGCGACTCCGCAGCAAAGTCTTCGGGAAATTTTACCAACTTCCTAAAGCGCCGATATTTACGCTCGCAAAATGGTCTGCCTTCCACGCAAAAATCTGCGTAAAATTACTTGCGGGAAATACGAGTAC
>JBEBHM010000774.1:0-4034 GCA_040080875.1 Pirellula sp. | reverse complement strand
GTTCGGAATTGCGGATGGACTCGCGGATGGCTGCGACACCGGCGGATGCTTCGGCTGCGGAGTTAGCCAATTGAGTGATGTGCCCCATTTTGCGGCCCGAGCGCGCAGTCTGCTTTCCGTAGAGGTGAAGATAAGTCAGAGGTTGGGCAAGCGCCTTCTCGAAATGAGGAGTTTGGCTGCCCCATACATCTCCAAGTAGGTTTGCCATGGCCGCAGGTTGTATTAGGGATGTGTCGCCCAAGGGCAAGTTGCAGATCGCGCGCACCTGTTGTTCGAACTGACTCGTTCGGCAAGCATCGATGGTCAAGTGCCCTGAATTGTGCGGTCGAGGAGCCATTTCGTTGATCATCACTTCTCCCTGGTGGGTGACAAAAAACTCCACACAAAGCAAGCCTTCTAGTTGAAGCGATTCGGCGACTCCGAAAGCGATGGATTCCGCCTCGCGAGCAACCTTGCCAAGCTCGGGGGCAGCCGGGCAAGTCGTGATATCTAGTATGTGATTGTGGTGTGAGTTGGTAAACATAGGGTATACCGCTGTCGCACCGTTCGGGGTCCGCGCAACAATCACCGAAACCTCCACTTGATATGGAATCCATTTTTCCGCGATGAGTGGCTCGGGCCCGAGCAATTCCATCGCATCGTTGGCTTCGATCTGGTTGGCCACGCGCCGCTGACCTTTTCCATCATAGCCCCAATTGGTTGTCTTCAAAACCAAGGGCCAACCAAGCTCCAGTGCAGTCGGAGTGATGTCTTGAATAGAACGAACTTCGCGAAACGGAGTCACCGGAAAACCGAAGTCTCTCAGGGTTCTCTTTTCTTTGATGCGATGCTGTGCGATCGAGAGTAAATGAACGCTTGGTCGGACCAAGGTCACTTCTGCCGCTCGTGAAACGGCTTCCAATGCGATGTTCTCAAACTCCAAGGTGATCACATCGACTTTTTTTGCAAAAGTCCGAACGGCATCTGGGTCAAGATAGTCGGCGTGCACCGTTTCGTTGGCAACTTGACTGGCTGGGCTATCTATTTCGTCGGTGAAGACCACAACGCGATAACCAAGACGCTGCGCGGCATGCGTCAACATACGACCGAGTTGCCCTCCGCCGAAGATACCAATCGACGAGCCGGGGCTGATGATTCGATTCATGCTACCCATTGATAGACGTTGGATCTTGATTGTTCAAAACGGACTCTGTTTGATCCAACATGAATTTTTCCATACTTCGCATGAGATCTGGGTTTGCTAGCGACAGGATGCGGACCGCCAACAGTCCGGCATTTCGAGCGCCTGAAGACCCGATGGCTAAGGTTGCCACCGGGACCCCCCGAGGCATTTGCACGATGCTTAACAGAGAGTCGAGCCCCTGAAGATTTCGGGTATATACCGGGACGCCTAGTACGGGCAATGTCGTGCAACTCGCAACCATGCCTGGCAAATGTGCCGCCCCCCCAGCTCCTGCGATGATCACTTGCAATCCTCGCTTTTTGGCTGAGGAAGCGTAGTCGACCATGAACTGGGGAGTGCGATGTGCCGAGACTATTTTCGTTTCATACGGCACATCGAAGCTTTTTAGCACCTCGCAGGCCTCGGACATCGTTTCCCAATCCGACTGGGAACCCATGATCACAGAGACCTTTGCCTCGGTTTTCCCAAGTAAATCCTTGTTCATTCGCTCAAATTGCCCTTTCCAAGCCTCCGTAACGATTCAGTTTTTTTGGCGGAGAGCGAATTCTACCGTCATTTTCTGCTTTTACATGTCGAGTTAAGCCGGTGGTCCAAATTCTTAAAAAACTAGTTCATCCTATTCCTAATGGGTGTTCCAGATTGACAGATTCGTTACCCACATCCTAAACTACGTACAAGTTTGGACGAATCGTATTCCTCAATTACGGAGCCCATGTATGAAGAATTCTTGGATTGCAGGTGTGTTTGCGTTTGTTGCGGCGTTTGCCGTTGTTAGTATCGCTGCGGACCCAAAGGTTGCTGTCGACAAGCTCAAGTGCGTCGTCGCTGGAGAAAAGGCTGCTGCAAAAGCTGACAAGTCTGCCGACTGGAAAGATGGCAAAGTCTATTTTTGCTGCGGTAACTGCTTGGCCAAGTTTGAAGGTGACAAGAAGGGTTTTGCTGCCAAGGCGAATCATCAACTGATCGCTTCCAAGCAAGTTGAACAAAAGGCTTGCCCATTCTCGGGTGGTCCTATCAAAGCCGACAAGAATGTCGAGTTCAAGGGTGCGACCATTGCTTTCTGCTGCGATAACTGCAAAGGCAAAGCGGAGAAGTACTCGGACGATGACAAGATTGCCAATTTGTTCAGCGAAGAAGCTTACGCAAAAGCAAAGTTTGCAAAGGTTGAGACCAAGTAGTCTCGCCTGCAAGTTAAATGATTTCATGAAAGCCCTGCCTTGTCGGCAGGGTTTTCTTTTTCCCTGATTGGAACAGGATTCTCGGAATGGTCGCAAGGTCTGACAAAAAGATCGTCATCGTTGGAGGCGGAATCATTGGATTGTCTTCTGCGCTTGCCTGTCTTAAGCAAGGTAACCGCGTCGAAGTCGTCGATCGCATTTCTGGTACGGGCGACAACTGTTCGCGAGGCAATGCAGGAATGGTCGTTCCCAGTCACTTCCTGCCGCTGGCAGCACCTGGAGTTTTTCGGCACGCGATCCAATGGATGCGAGACCCTGAGTCCCCCTTTTATGTGAAGCCGAGATTGGATTGGAATTTGATAAAATGGGGGCTCCGCTTTTACTTGGCGTCGACCGAGCATCAAGCCAAAGAAGTCAGCCCTTTGCTTCGTGATATGCATCTCGCCTCGAGAGAACATTACATTCGATGGAACGACGAGGGGATCGATTGCTCGTTCGCAAAGAAAGGGCTGTTGATGCTCTGCAAGTCCGAAAAGCAACTTCTGGAGGAATCGCACCTTGCTGAGCGAGCGCGGGAACTCGGTGTTCCAGCTCAAATACTCAATGCTGAGGAAACCAGTGCATTGGATCCTAACATTTCCATGACGGTCGTCGGTAGCATCTACTACCCAAAGGATTGCCACCTGGATCCTTCTCAGTTAATTGATTCATTGCGAAAAAGAATCGTCGCGTTGGGTGGCTCGTTTCGCGATGAACATCTTTTGACCGATTGGACCGTCTCTACAGATACCATCCACGCGATCAAGACTAACCGAGGGGTGATTGAGGCTGATGAATTTGTACTTTGCGGTGGCATTTGGTCGGAAGACTTGGTCAAGTCTCTTAAGTTGACGTTACCCATGCAAGCAGGCAAGGGATATTCGCTGACACTTCCTTTTCCCATCGAATTGCCGAATGTTTGCTCGATTCTATGCGAAGCCAAGGTCGCCGTGACACCCATGGGAAGCGCACTTCGATTTGGTGGTACCATGCAAATCGGTGAGCTCGATCAATCGATCGATCCCAGGCGTGTTCATGGGATCATCAAGCGCATCCCAGAATACATGCCGCGATTCAAAGCGCAACATTTTGATGGAATTCAGCCGTGGTGCGGATTGCGACCGGTGACTCCCGACGGTCTGCCGTACATCGGGCGAGTGCGCACATGGAAGAATCTGACGGTCGCAACCGGGCACGCCATGATGGGCCTTAGTCTCGGTCCAGCGACGGGTGAGCTGGTAAGTCAACTCGTCAACGGTCAGCCAACTCGATTTCCATTGGATCGTCTCTCGCCCGACCGCTACTCAGAGTAAAACGATTGTCCCAATCGTTTCCGAGCAACCGTTGTACGATTGTCCCAATCGTATCCAAGCAACCGTTGTACGATTGTCCCAATCGTATCCAAGCAAACAGGCTCTGTAGCCTGCGAACCTCACGCTCCAGTCGGACGAGCCGACATGGGGGCGGGCGAACGGACGGACCCCAGCGATCTACGAGGCCGTCTCATCCCTCATCCCTCATCCCTCAACGCAATACTGCTTTGTATGTTGGACAATTCGGTATGCGCCGAGTCCACGTCGAGATACTCCACTTGGATTCGGTGATCGGCAGGACCCGCTGCGCTGGTATCGACT
>JBEBHM010000773.1:0-4045 GCA_040080875.1 Pirellula sp. | reverse complement strand
GGCGACTATCTGGCTGTTTCGAGACAAGTCCTACCTTTGTTCATGACAAAGTTTTTGTTGCTTGTGTCTCCCGTCGCGGCGGAAGTGGTGCTCCCGTCGATCTTCTCCGATCACATGATCCTGCAGTCCGAAGCTCCTGTTCCAGTGTGGGGTTGGTCTCAACCGAAAGAGACTGTCACCGTATCTATCGCAGGTCAAATGAAATCGACACAGGCCGACGACCACGGAAATTGGCGAGTGAAGCTCGACGCATTGAAAGTGGGCGTCAATGCGACGATGACTGTAAAGGGAGGTAACGTTGTCACGATCAACGATGTCCTGATCGGCGATGTGTGGCTGTTTGCCGGCGACGCGTTTATGAACAAACGCGTAGATAGCATGCGGCTTAAGCGTAAAGAGCTAACGAATACGAAGTCTCCGGTTACTCGATTGTTTCGGATGAAATCGACAGTAGCAAGCGAACTGCAACGCGATGTTGAGGGTACGTGGGTAGTTCTCGATGAACAGAACGCTGGTGATTTTCCAGCGGTCAGCTATCTCTTTGCCAAGGAGTCGCAAGCCAGGGTGAACGTCCCGATTGGAATCATTGAAGCGACCGATCCAACTCCGGTAAGCATCGAGAGCAGCGGCAAAGTCACGGGCTCGACCGTTGAGGCGTGGATGAGCGAACAGACGTTACGCTCTCTTCCAGCCGCAAAGCCTATCTTGGAATACTACGAGTCACCGTTAGAACTTCAAGAGGCGTTAAGGGACTACGAGAAGAAACTCGGCGATTGGAAACTGAGTGCTGGTAAAGCCTTTGGCGACGAATTGCGAGAGTTGGAGCGACGTGAGCCCGACGTCTGGTTTGATTATTTCGAGGATTTGAGAAAGGCGGGGAAGCCAGCGCCAAGCGATCCGCCTCGACGACCGACCGTTGATTCACTTCGTAGGGCGACAACGCGCGCCGCAAATATGCACAATCGTATGATCGCACCGATTAGAGGCTTTGCACTGCGCGGCGTGGCGATGAGTATCGGTATGGCGAACGCACCGAGGGCTGTGCAGTATCGCGAGCTATTTCCGGCGTTGATTCACGATTGGCGCACAGCTTGGGATCGAAAAGATCTACCCTTTGTTTTTCTCCAACAGTCGCGGGCGCATCATCCAAACATGGACCCTCGCGCGTTTGCTGAATTGCGTGAGGCTCAAGCAGTTTCAGCTCGCTTATCACACACCGCACTGGTGCGAACCCTTGATTTAGGTGGCAAGACTTTTCCCGAGGATGTGCAGACGTTAGCACAACGGATGGTCGACTCGGCGATTGTTGTGACTAGTGATGGACCGGCCGTAAATCCTGGCCCGGCAATCGAAAAAGTCACCTACGAGGATGGCAAAGCGATCGTCCAATTCTCAGCCGGGACGGTTGCCCTCTCAGTTCGAGGAGGAGGGGCCGTCATGGGGTTCGCATTGACCGAACGTCCCAATCGATGGGCATACGCCGAAGCAAAGATCATTGGCGATCGTGTGATCGTTAGCCACGCAAAATTGAAAGCACCCATCGCACTCCGTTACGATTGGGTGGCTGAGACAGGTTTCGAAGGCAATCTTACCGATGCGAGTGGACTGCCGGTGCTCCCTTATCGATCCGACGATTGGCCTGCCTTTACCGACACTCCCGCTGCGAAGAAACCCAACGCGCTCGCAACGATCGTTCCTCCTGATCTTTATCCGGTTGTCGATCCGAGCTTGCCAAGAGTATTACTTATCGGTGACTCGATCAAGAATGGATATGCCCCGCATGTGAAGAGCCGACTCGACGGAAAAGTCAACGTCGCGCATCTTACCGCCTTTGGTATGATTGGCAAGAAGGATCCGGATGCAGAGGCATTCTGTGCTAAGCTCAAGGATGGCGATTATGCTCTTATCCATTACAACGACGGCTTACATAGTTTGCCGCCGCGCATCACCGACGAACAGTTTGGCGTCGGCCTAACCGCGATGCTCACGCATCTTAAGATAGTCACGCCACGCGTTATGTGGGCCACGACCACGCCTCATCCAGATCACGAGAACACGCTTGGATCTTCAAGTCTGAATTCGACAATCCTAATACGCAATACGATGAGCAAAGAGATTGCTGCCAGGTTCGATGTGCCCGTAATCGATCTCTATGAACTCGTCCTCGGCGATCGAGAGAAACTGCAAAAGTTCGCTAACGTACATTTCAATCCAGAAGGGTCAAAACTCATGGGGGATCACATTGCGGAACGCATCCTTGCGGCTCTAGATGCAAAATAAGTGTCGATGTTGATATTCGTCGTTCGTGAGCATCTTCGTGCTCGTGCTTGATCCGTTGAATTCCTCGAGAACGAGCACCGTTTCACAGAGCACGAGCACGATTTTTGCATTCGATAGTCGCATTCAGCTAGAAGTGTTATAAATTGCATTCTTCCATTCCCACCATTCGATCAGCTTGCCTTATGAAATCCTCACCCACCTTCAGTCTTGTCTTGTTGTTTTCAGCGATTGCCTTCACGTTCCCTTCCTATGCTGACAATCAACCCCCCAATGTGTTGATTCTTTACGCTGACGATCTCGGCTACGGTGATCTCAGTTGCTACAACGCGACTTCGAAAATCCCCACTCCGCACCTCGACAAGCTCGCCTCGCAAGGCATGCGTTTTACGGACGCGCATAGCTCCTCCGGCATTTGCTCACCCAGCCGTTATGCTTTGCTGACCGGACGGCATCACTGGCGAGATTTCCATGGCATCGTCAACGCTTTCGGTCCAACTGCATTTAAGCCAGGACAACTTACGTTGCCGGAAATGCTTCGCACCAAAGGTTACGCCACCGCCGCCATCGGAAAATGGCATCTCGGATGGGATTGGGATGCAATCCGCAAACCAGATGCGATGCCAAAGGTTGAAGGCAAAGCAAAAGTCTGGGGACCGGAGGCCTTCGATTGGTCTAAAGCAATTCCGGGTGGCCCGCTGGCGCATGGATTCGATTCTTACTTCGGAGACGACGTTATCAATTTCCCTCCGTACTGCTGGATCGAGAATGACAGGGTCGTGCAAGCGCCTGACACGATGATGGATACCGAGAAGTGGAAAGCTATCAAGGAAGGGAATTGGGAATGCCGGCCCGGTCCCATGATCAGTGGCTGGGATCCCTATCAGGTTCTTCCGACTCTTACTCGTCGTGGAGTCGACTATATACGTTCACGCAAAGATGCCGACAAACCATTCTTTCTATACTTTGCCTTTCCATCGCCGCACGCGCCCATCATTCCTAATGACGCGTTCGATGGAAAGTCCGGCGCTGGTCCCTTTGGTGATTTTGTGCATGAGACCGATCAATGCTTGGGCCAACTCTTGCAGGCTCTTCAAGACTCCGGGGTTTCAGAGAACACAATCGTGATTTTCTCTGCGGACAATGGTCCTGAGAAATATGCTTACGCCCGAGACGAGAAATTTGGTCATTGGTCTGCTTATCCACTTCGTGGGCTGAAGCGAGATATCTATGAGGGAGGGCATCGGCTTCCCTTCATCGTGAAGTGGGCGGGCGTAACCAAAGCCGGCCATGTGTGTGACGCGTTAGTCTCACAGATCGACATCATCGCCACGCTTGCTTCCACGCTCGGCTACGCGCTCCCTGCGAATGCTGCTGAGGATTCCCATGACCTACTTCCGCTTCTCAAGGGAGAAGTCGAGTCCGTTCGCACTACACACATTCACAACACCAACCCCAACGGTTTCGCGATCCGCCACGGCGATTGGTTGCTAGTGAATGCGAAGGATGGCTACGGATCAGGTCGTGATCAAGGTTGGGAAGCTCGTCGAAGCTATCCCTCTGATGACAAGAGCAAAGTAGAACTTTACAACCTTAAAACCGACCTCTCTCAGAAGAATAACGTCGCTGCCGCGCATCCCGAGAAAGTTGCGGAATTGCAAACTCTATTGTTGCGAATCCGTGATCAAGGCTACAGCGCTCCTCGCTTGAGCAAAAACTGAAAAGTAGAGTTTGTCGGCTTTCGCTCCGCGAAAGCAAATCCTTTCGC
>JBEBHM010000114.1:0-15241 GCA_040080875.1 Pirellula sp. | reverse complement strand
GCCCAATGCGCGGATCTGCCGCAGATTTATTTTTTGATTCTAGGTGAACAAAAGGACCCTTTAGTAACGCAACTGGCGACCGATAGTCGACTTGTTGGCCGGCTGAAAATGGCCGGTCATGTCCATGACGCCCAACGGTTCATGAAGGTATTCGACTTGTTCGTGATGCCTTCGCGGCGCGAAGGGCTCTGTCGCGCTTTGCTGGAGGCGATGGACCAAGCCGTGTGTCCAGTCGTCAGCGACGCAGGAGGTATGAAAGAGATGGTTCGGCACGAACTGGACGGCATGGTTTTCCCAACCGAGAACGAATCCTTGCTATTGGCCGCCATCCGTCAGCTCTACCATGATCGGACGACGTTAGCCAAGTACGGCTCTTCGGCCCAGGAGCGAGTCCGCGCGATGTGCTCTCCCGCTAACTTTGCCAATCGATTGGAGGCCATGTACATGCGTTTGTGTAAAATTTGAACCGGAAATTCATGGGCTTTCCCTGCAACTTCGTTCTGGCAATGGGGTTGTTATCGTGTGTACGATGTAGGGGCCGAAATAAATCTCCCATTCAACGAAGGAACTCACCATGCGGCAAAGAATCAAATTGTTCAAGGCAAAAGCAGTGTCTTGTTGTGCGCTGCTTGTTTTGGCAGCAACATCCACCGTGGATGCACAATCACAGGCTCAAGTGCATCAACCAACCCCTGATTGCAGCTCGACAGCTGGTATTTTGCTTTGTACGGAATGCCGTTTAAACGCGGGATTGTCGCCGGTGCTTTCGCCAGGAAACACGCAGTGGCGACCGACGAGCGACGGGTCGTCATCCGAAACGCGACTTGTGTCGTTCGTTTCCATGGACGACGACAAGGAAGGCAATTGCGAAGAGGAGTGCGATTGCGAAAAATGCCGAGAGGATGACGATGGAAAGAAGAAAGCAAAGCACAGGAATACAAAGGGCGAGAAGAAAAAGTCTGCGAGAAAACCGGTTCACACACCTGGCCCAATGAATGCAATGCGTCCGATGTTCCCTATGGGACCAATGCACTCAATGGGACCAATGGGGCCAATGCACTCGATGGGTCCAATGGGTCCAATGCATCAATTCCATCCGACCAGCCCGAATTCGGGTCCAAACCAACTCCACCCCGAGGTACTCGAGCTGCTTCAAGGTATCCATAAATCGCTCAAGTCGATCGAGTCGATGATGCGTGAGGAACAAAAGCGAGATGAAATGGAATCTCGCGCAACACAAACTCAGCGTCCCAATCCTCCGATGGGAGCAAGCGGATTTCAAGGCGGCGGACGCGGTATGGGTGGCGGACGCGGTATGGGTGGCGGACGCGGTATGGGTGGCGGACGCGGTATGGGTGGTGGACCAGGTATGGGTGGCGGACCAGGTATGGGTGGCGGACCAGGTAGCGGCGGACCAGGATTTCGAGGCCCCGGTTTCGGCGGTCCAAACTTCCGTCCTGATGCGGGCAGGCCGAATCCTGGAGGCGCTGCTGGACGGGGTCCTGGCATGGGAAGTCCTGGACCTGATCGCCAACGAAACGATGGGCCGCAACGCGACGCCGGACCTGATAATCGTGGTGGCGATCGCGGACCCAACGCAGGCCCCCGTGAAGCTGGTCCTAGAGAGCAGGGAGGTAGAGAGCGGGCCGAACGCGAATCGCGACCGGATCAACCTAGCGCTGGTCGAGCCCCCGACGCGCGCCCACAAAACGCACGAGAAGATGCACCTCGCGAACGCCGGCCAGCTCCGTCGCGTGAAGAGCGATCTCCCAGCGAACGCCGCAGGGACGACGTTCAGCTCTAACCGCTGCCAAATTCATGCAAAACTGATGAAAAATGAGTATTTGTCGGCTCGGTGAATTGCTATGGAGGTTGAATATAGAGCTTCCAAGTAAGAAAATAGAGAGTTGGGACTGGACACAATCACAGGTCGCGGCCCCAAATTCCAATCCATGTTTTTGACTCTCAATTGAGACGGTCAATGCTGAAACGACCACCACGCCCTGCCGATTCGAGAATCGCGGTTGACCCGTCGATCGATATGTGCGGTTCAGATCTAAATGTATTCGACCCGGATGCGTCGAATGAATTAATGATACACCGCGCCGACAATATCGTTCCGCCCCTAATTGGCGATCGCGAAATCGAGGCGAGTTCCCAGCCGAGGGACATTGAGGTCTCGAAAGTCGAGCGTGCCTCCGGCGATACTGAGTCAATCGATGCTGTCGCCAACGATACAGTTTGGTTCGATTCAGATACCAAGTCGTTTCTGGCCAGCATGTTGGTGCATGTCATGATCGTGGTTGGACTTGGATCCTATACCGTGGTCTCCGATCCGGAAATCCTGTCGGTCTTCATTGATTCGCAGCCTGTCCATGAGGAAATTCAACCGTTGGATGTGGTCAACGATATCGCTTATTCGGAAGTCCCAGCGGAAGAGATCGGTGCGAACTCAAATGGACTAAGCGACATGGCGCTTTCGATGGCACCCGAGCTGACCGACTTATCCGAAATACCATCGGTGCCGATTGATTTGGTCGAACCCGAGGGGAGTGTCCAAGCTTCTTTGGATATCAAATTCGCTGTCGGCATGACCGAATCCAAAGACGCGATTCGCGGCATGACCGGAGTGGGTGAGACCGGAACTCAAGGTGCCGTTGATCGCATCACTTACGAACTGTTGCAAGCGATCGAACAGCGCCCTACGTTGGTTGTATGGCTATTTGATAGTTCGATCTCGATGGTGAAGCGACGCAAAGAAATCCGAGACCGATTTGACCGCATTTACGATCAGCTTGGAATCGTGCAAGAAGAAAAACGGAAACGCAATGCCGGAAGTTTCAGCGACGACTCGTTGATCACTTCCGTTGTGTCGTTCGGACGAGATTTGCAATTTCTAACCAAGAGGCCGACATCGGACCTGAAAGAGATTCGATCTGCGATCGACCGAATCGAGATCGATGAATCCGGGGTAGAAATGGTTTTTCACGCGATCAAGAGCGTCGCGGACAAGTACAAGACGATGCGCCCTGAGCGCAACGTCGTTCTGATAACGATCACCGACGAGCGAGGTGACGATACCAACATGGCGGATGATGCAATTTCACATTGCAAAAAATTTGGAATTCAATCACACGTTCTGGGAGTACCTGCACCTTTTGGTCGCGAGTTTACTTATATCAAGTTTGTCGATCCGGACCCGAAGTTCGATCAGACGCCTGATTGGAAACAAGTCGATCAAGGACCGGAAACACTTGTTCCCGAACGAGTCCAACTCGGTTATCAAGACGACTATTTCGAAGAGCCCGTGATCGATTCGGGATTCGGTCCCTATGCGCTCTCGCGAATGTGTTACGAAACGGGTGGAATCTACTTTTCGATTCACCCGAATCGGCAAGTAGGAAAGCGAGTGGAGCAACGCCAAATCGAAGCGTTTGCATCGCGCATGAGTTATTTCTTCTCTCCCGAAGTCATGGATCGTTATCGACCGGACTATCTACCCGAGGCGGAGTACGTCTCAAGGATCAAAAAGAGCCCCATGCGAACGGCACTTATCAGCGCATCCAAGTTGTCTCGCGTCGGTACACTCGACAAACCTCAGTTGGTATTCGTAAAACGCGACGAGCCACGCTTTGTATTGGAATTAACTACAGCACAACAAGAATCCGCTAGACTCGCTCCCGAACTATTCGCGATGTGTAACATGTTGGCCGAAGGGGAGAAACATCGAGATAAAGAATCGTCACCGAGATGGCTTGCGAGTTTCGATCTCTCGTACGGAACTGCTCTAGCGGCCAAAGTGCGAGCGGAAGCTTACAATGCCATGCTCGCCAAAGCCAAACGCGGAATGAGTTTTGAAAAACCTGAAAACAATACGTGGAACCTTAAACCAAGCGACAAGATCGGCGTTGACAGCAAGCTGGAAAAGGAAGGCAAGACAGCCATCGAACTTCTTAAAGGAGTGGTTGAGAAACACGCTGAAACGCCTTGGGCGCTGCTCGCTCAACGAGAATTGGATCACAAGTTAGGTTGGGAATGGACCGAGTCGTATACGGACTTAAGTCCCCCGAAAAAGCCCGGCAACAGACCAGCGGCGAACAACCCCCCTGCGCCCGCTCAAAATGAGCAAGCCAGAATGCTCAAGCCGCCGCCACCCAAACGCCAAGTTACCAAGATTTGACGATTTCAGGCTTTGAACCGAGGGCGCGCACGCAGCCGGTTCCCGAAACTCCGATGAGACAGCGTTCGCGAGAAACCGGCTGATATCGTTTCAATGTGCAGCGTCCGGGTTTGCGGAGCAAACCCTCCACATCATTTCGTGCAGCAGCCTGTCGAACATGCGGGCATGTTTTCCGTAACAGACGCGGCTAATTTGTCTGAGCAACCATCGCAACAGCCCGCGCATGCGCAAACGCCGCATGTACATGGATCGCAGCAACCTGCTCCGCCAGTGGGCGAACAACCACAATCGACGCACTCGCACACTTCACAGCATGCGCAACAATCGGTCTTTGCGGAAGAACGGCTGAACGAAAACCCTACCAAAGCACCACCAATCAAAACGGCGGCAATCAAACTCTTAGTAAACATATTGAACTCCTTAAGAAATCTATTTCAAAACCAAAAAACAACTCCATTTGCTTTGGTCATTTTTGCCAGACGTCTAACATGGCTTGGCGACGATTGTGGCCAGGCGGATCGACAATGTACGGAGCTAAATGTTTCTCAATACCATTCGAGGGTGTGAATAAAGATTTCGAATCACCCAAGAAATCGACGTGGGCAGATTCGTTGGCTGTGACTCCTGCAGTTGGAAACATCCATACCAAACCGCCTTGTCCGCATTCGCATTTCGTAAAGGCAGACTCATCGAAAGACGTGCCCTTGTCGTCCGTAGTCTTCGAGAGGGGTAAGCAGCACGTGGAATGGGTGGCCGTCTGTTGCTGGCAGCAACATGCACAGTCTCGGTTTTTCGCGATAGTCTGCGAATCGGTTCGCAGTGATCCGTTTGCTTGAAACGATTTATCGATACAGCAGCAATGGCAACAGTTTCCACCTACCAGCCTTGGAAATAGCACCAAGATGGCTAAGAACCATCGAATGGAAGGTGTCGGATTGGACTGCATTGAATCGCTACATCCTGGATTGGACTAATACCTGTCGAACCCATTCTACGCATCTTCCGGTGCCCGGTTTAGTCCATCCAACAGAAAACCTTGCTCAATGACAGGGAATTTGGAACATCCGCATGCGACGGAACAGGTCAAGCGTCACTCTTTTTGGTCTCTGACTTATTCATTGCTTCCAAAAAGTTTTCGCACGCTCTTTCGCAAACAGATCGGATATGGCTCTCGCCCAAGTCGAATGCGCTACCGTTCGGCAGCATAAGTCTCGCATAAAAATAGGAATCCCCTTCGCTATCCCGCCCCTCAACGACGACAGGTGGCTCTACAAGACCGATTGGAAAAGACCGTCGGACGGTTTTGAGTGGGTATCGCCAGACTACCGTGAGTTCATCATTTTGGATCGATGCATAGTAACAGGGCTTATCGATTGCGAAACGGCCTAGCATAAGCCCACCGATCCAAAACAAACTCAAAACAACCGCTGTCGTCTGTAACGAATATCCCTCAGGAGGACCATTGCGAAAAAGGATTGCACTGAATGCCAGAAGCATCAGAAACCAAACGGAGGCGAATGCCCAAATAAATGCCGAAGTTCGATTTAAAAAAACCATTTGCTTTGACGTCGTGCGGACCCTCATGATAGGTGTTGCGGTACTGGTCCTGGAGTAATCCGGGTTCCGATGTCGATGGTTGTTTCGCAGCAGTCGTCGGAACAATTCCGAGTTTCTTAAGCGTCATTCTTGCCTTGAGTCAGTTCGCACACAAGTTTATCTTTCGAGAGTTGTGCGATCCGTTCGCCACGGTCTGAGATGGGGCAATATCCTAGTTTCTTTTTCGCTGAGGCGATATCGAAGTGATGGTCGAGGCCTAGCTGCAACGCGACAAATCGTGTCATGGGGGGCTCGCTTTGGATGCGAGCCATTCGATATACCAACTCCATGCATGCGCCCAGTCGGTACGCAGCCTTGAGCGAAATACACTTACTGGGGGGACGCAAGCCAGCCGACTGCAAGATGGTGGTGATCCAATCCCAACATTTGACCGGTGTCCCGTCGGTGATGAAGTATGCTCGGCCACTCGCTTGGGTGTCTTGATCTAGCAGTCGTTCAAGTGCTAATCGATGTGCGACGGCCGCTTGATCGACATGGACCGTATCGATCCAATTCGTGCCGCTACCGACACGGCGTAACCTGCCCGCCTTGCATCGAGCAATGACACGAGGTATCAAGTGTGGGTCTCCCACTCCCCATATCAAGTGAGGTCGTAACGAACACGTAGCCAATTGCGGTTGGTTGGACTCGAGAACTTTTCGTTCTGCGATCGCCTTGGTGCGCGGGTAGTGGCACAACCAATGCGTTGGATACGGAGCCTCTTCATTCACATTCTGTTGGGCTCGGCCATCGAATGTAACCGATGGCGAACTTGTGTAGATGAAGGCTTTGACTCGGTGCTGCTGGCTCGCCTCGAGCATGTTCTCGGTGGCCACCACGTTGGCGAGTTCATAATCGTGAGCTGCTCCCCAAACGCCAGCCAATGCGGCGGTGTGAATGACCGCGTCGACTCCTCTACAGGCTTGTCGGCACGCGGTCGAATCTACAGCGGAAGCACGGATGCATTCCACCCCCATATGCTCTAGTTCCAGATATCGATTGCGAGCCATCCCTCGAACGCGATATCCTCGCAATAGCAAATCCTTGCAGATGGCCCGTCCAAGGAATCCTCCGTAGCCCGTCACGAGAATCGTTGCGTTCATTGGCACAGCCTATTCTGCATGATCAAGTCCGGTAGGTTCGGAGTTCGCTTGGTGCTCACGGTACTTTTCACGGCCAGCTGCATACACGCTTTTGTCCGGCGACCGGTCTTGCAACCATGCTTCGATCGAGGATGCGTCGGGTGGGCATTCACCGACCTGAGTGGTCAGCTTCTCCAGTTGCTTTCGGCACCACCCACAACCGGTCCCTGCGCCGCCGCAAGCGTGTAGCAGGCTAGGTGTCTTGACTTGATGGATGCGTATGTAATTAATGACCTTGCGCCAAGAGACGTGAAAGCACAGACACAACTCATCGTCGGGTTTCATGATTAGTCCTGACGATACTTGTCGAGTTTACGATAAAGCGTCCGTGCTCCAATATCTAAGATCTTAGCAGCTTCTTCACGATTGCCTGCGGTGAGCTTAAGTGTCTCTTCGATGGCCCATCGTTCGATATCGTCCATGGTTTTGCCGATCAATTCGGACGGTCCGTAACCCGCATGTTCCGACATACCGGGGTGGAACTCGGAAATAGCGTGCGACAATACTTCATTGGAATGATCCGTACCGGGTTCGATAAGTTCCGGGGGTAAATCGTCTAAATCCAATCGACCATCAGTATCTAGGACAACCATCGTTTCCACGAAGTTTCTCAATTGGCGAATGTTGCCTGGCCAATCGTACGAATAAAATTTCCGAGTGACCGAGGGGGAATAATTGCACGGGCCATGGTTGTGTCGTTTGATGAAATGTTTGCGGAAGTGATCCATCAACGGAATGATATCGTCTCGCCGTTCTCGCAAGGGCGGCAAATAAACGGTCACGACTTTGAGACGGTAGAAGAGATCGTTTCGGAACGTGCCATCCTCGATCATGGTTTCGAGCGGCCGATTGGTGGCCGAGATCAATCGGACGTTTACTTTGATCGGTTTGTTATCACCCACGCGTGTGATTTGATGCTCCTCAAGCACGCGCAGCAACTTGATTTGCGTGCTCATCGGCATGTCGCCCACTTCATCGAGAAACAACGTCCCGCCGTCGGCGTACTGAAACGCACCTTCGCGATCCGTTACCGCGTCGGTATAGGCTCCTCTCACGTGGCCAAACATTTCGCTTTCCACGAGATTTTCAGAGACGGCCCGAACGTTGAGAGCCACCAGCCGTTTATTCTTGCGAGGGCTATTTTGATGTATGGCGCGGGCGATCAGTTCTTTGCCCGTACCGCTCTCACCGGTGATCAGAACCGTCGCGTCGGTCGGCGCAATGCGCTTAAGTCGGTCGATCAGCGATTGCATCTGCGGCCCGGCATAAATGATTCCCTCGTAACCAAAGCGCTCGTCAAGTCGGCGGCGAAGCTCGACGTTGGATTGCTTGAGCTGAACCGCCTCGGCGGCTTTGGCTGTGATCACCCGCAAACGGTTGGGAGTGATCGGCTTTTCTAGAAAATTAAATGCGCCCAACTGCATGGCTTCGACCGCTTTGGTAACCGTGGCGTGGCCCGTCACCATGATGACTTGGCAGTCGGGCAGAAGCTGCCTCGCCAGTGCCAACATTTGCATCCCATCGAACTCGTTCATCACCAAATCGGTGATAACCACGTCGTAGGTGTTCTGTTCGAGCAGCCGCTTGCCCTCCGGACCGCTGGTGGCCACGGTGCAACGATACCCGGTGCGTTCGAGGCTTTCCGTCATGGCCCGTGCGTGCGCGGGATCATTATCGACGATGAGCAATGAGAAAAGCTTGGGTTCGAACTCGGACGAACCGTCGGACTCGGAACTGGCAGGCGTCAAAACAGTGGAATCTTCGATTTGCATAAGTATTTGTTTAGGCGGTCAATTGCATGGTGGCTTTGCAGGTTACCCAAAAACAGGTAACGTAGCGGATTGCATTTTCGAGACAGGCAGGGATTTGAAAAGGACCCGTGATGGCGGATATAACGGTTTGCCGAGGTGTTCGGGGCGCGACGACCGTCGAAGCGAATACAAGGGACGCGATTCTCAAGGCGACTCGCCAGTTGTTGGCGCTGATGATTCGGCGAAATGGAATTGATTCTAGCGATGTTGCGAGCGCTGTCTTTACCGTAACCAAGGACGTTAATGCGGAATTCCCCGCTCTGGCGGCCCGACAGATGGGGTGGCTGGACGTTCCGTTGCTGTGCGGTTATGAGGTCGAAGTCCCGGGTTCCCTCGGGCTGTGCGTTCGAATCATGCTGCACTGGAACACACACAAAACACAAAAAGAAATAAAGCACGTCTACATTCATGATGCCGTCGCCTTGCGGCCGGATTTGAGCAAATTGCCAGCGGTTGATTGGAACGAGCTCGAGGAGTGGATCAGCGATCAAATGGCTGTCCGAGACGCGAATAAGCCGAGTTGAACATGCAACTGACCTGGACTCCCAACGCCTCTGTGAGCGCTTTGCACGCAGCAGAATCCATCTGCCTGTACGGCTCGAAACTGACAGATCGTCGCGTCGAACAAGCGATCGGTGGGTTCGCCATGGAACTTGGAAATTGGATCGAACGCTCAACGCCGCTCGACGCCAGCCGATTTTGGGGGACCTTGATCGGTAACTCCGCGATCATTGAATCCAATTCCGAATTGGCCCTAACCGTTGTTCGCAAGACGTCGATGCGACTTTCGGATGAGTCTGCAGCCAAGCAATTATGCGGCTTTCTCGACGATATCGAAGCGGCCTACAATGTCCTTTTCCCAAAATTCATAGAACAAGTTCCCCTCCGTGCCAAACCACTTCAGGACCACTGGCTGGGATACGGACAGGGTTTGATCGCGCATTTGGGGCGATTGACCCAGAAAAGCCTCATCGTCGATCAAGCACGAGTTGTCTTGTTGCAGCCCGTTTTAGGTGGCTACGGGTTCTCGCATATCGAAAATAATTTGATTCGCATCGAAGCGGTCTTAACCAATCCCATGGTCGAACTGCCAGAAATAGTTCGCCTGGCATGGCTCTTGGCACAACTTAATCTCGACTTACCCATGCACAGTGACCCCATGGGTAGCCATTTGGTGCACCGCCTTGCACCTTTGGTCATGCTGGCTCCCGTCTTAGCCGCCGCCGAGGTCGTCGAATTGAGCAAATGCGATGAAGCGGTCGCCGAACTGGCCATCGAGCAATGGCACATTCCAGTTCCCCGCGAAAAAGACTCCGCCGGGGCTGTCGTACCGCTCTTGATGGACTGGTGGGAAACCTATCTACAAACCCGCCCAAGCTGGAATACAGCAATGCAAGCATTCGCAAAGATGTTAGGGATTCAATGATCTCATGCATTCGAATCCGTTAAGAGAGTTTCCCGCGTGACGTTCAAGACGCAACCACCCAAACATTGACTCGACAAAGCACTTGACCTCTATGCGTCCGCCACATTAATGTTGTCACGCGTTGCCTCAATACTCGTCCACGAAGGGATTCTTGGATTATGTCGAAAGAGATCGTGAAATCTCAGGTTGTTCCGCTGTTGGATGTCAATCGTGGCAACCGTCTGCTTAGGGAAGAAATTCTGGACGCGATTGCAGACGTCGTAGATAGCGGCCGTTTTTTGCACGGTCCACAAGTCGGCGAGTTGGAGTGCACGGTCGCTGGTATCTGCCAAACCAAGAACGCAATCGCTTGCGCGTCGGGAAGCGACGCTTTGTTGTTAGCTTTGATGGCAATTGACATCCAACCGGGCGACGAAGTGATCGTGCCAAGTTTTACGTTTTTTGCCACCGCATCGGCCGTTTCCCGATTGGGTGCCATTCCCGTTTTTGTCGACATTGATCCATCGACCTACAACATCTGTCCCACCGATGTGGCCGCGAATGTTACTTCGCGGACGAAAGCGATTATTCCTGTACATTTGTTCGGTCAATGCGCGCCGATGGACCAACTCATGGCGATTGCCAATTGCCACGGAATTCATGTCATCGAGGATGCTGCTCAAGCAATCGGCGCGACATATCAAGGCAAGCCTGCGGGTGCGTGGGGAGACATAGGCTGCCTAAGTTTCTATCCAACGAAGAATCTTGGTGGAATGGGAGATGGAGGCATGATGGTATGCAACCAATCCGATTTGGCAGCTAAGTTGCGATTGATGGCGTCCCACGGAATGCAGCCTCGTTACTATCACAAGTGCATAGGGATCAATAGTCGGTTGGACACGATTCAAGCTGCGGTCCTCAAGATCAAGATCGCTCACCTACAATCCTATACCGAAGCAAGACAACGCAATGCGGATCGGTATGCCCAATTATTTGTAGCCGAAGGGCTAAGCCGTTACATCGAGTTGCCCCATGATTCCAAACAAGGGACCCATGTTTGGAATCAATACGGCATACGAGTTCCCGACGGAATGCGAGATGCGATGCGAAAGCACTTAGGTGAATTGCATATTGGCAATGAAGTGTACTATCCGGTGCCGCTCCACTTGCAGGAATGCTATCAAGACCTTGGCTACTCCATAGGCTGTCTACCTGAAACGGAGAGAGCAGCCAAAGAAATCCTGCATCTGCCAATCTACCCCGAAATGACCGCCCAAGAGCAAGAAGCCGTGGTGGCGGGCATCAAGCGATTCTATGCCAGCGCCAGTATGAGCAGAGCGGCTTAGGCGATTCCGTTTCCCCACAACAGAAAGGCAACACGGATAGGCTGCAACAATTTTTAGTACAGGTCGCTACGCCGGGGCACAGAGAACTGCGAGATACCTAGTGTTGGTTTCTGTGAAATGAACCCGTTGGTATCGCTCAATAATAGCTAACGAGGCCAAAACGACCCTAACAGACCCCAGAAATCTCTAGTATCTCTCAATTCCGACCGCGAGGTTATGAAAATAGAGATAGGTCTAGAGAGTTTTTGGATACGAAGAGATTGGAATTGAAGCATGCGTCTGGTGAGTCTATCGAGGCTGTAGACAACGAGGCATCGGACGTCGCCCATTTCGATGGCAGCTATCAATTGAGACATCTGCGGTCGATCGAGTGTTTCGCTGGAGTACCCTTCGTCGGAGTACGCATGAATTAAAACGGGTCCAAGAAAAAGGAGCTTCATTTGAAAAACCAACAATCCGTTGCCGCAGCTGCACGACCAATTTTTGAGTCGCTGAAGAGCAAATTGGAAGCTGAGCATCTGAATCGATTCATCGCTATTGAGCCCATTTCTGGGGAATACTTCGTGGCAGAGACAATGAGTGAATTGGAGATCGCTGCTTAAAGCAGCTGTGCCGCAAATAAGAACACAAGTCCACCCACCGTCCAACTCGGTACCTGAAACAAAGAAGTTGTCACGACTCCCTTGCACCTTGGACACCAGCCGAACCTTTCATCCAGGATGCTGGAGTCAGTAAGTGGATTCCTGCACTCCTCGCAATAACACCGGGATAGGAGCGGCAATGGATCTAACTTGCACCATGTTGCCAGTCGCGATCTGGCCTGAGCTCCGAACGTGGGCACAACATGTTTCTTCATTTCTTGCCTCAAACATTACGAAAATTCATCGTTCGAGTTCCCGTTCGGTAACCTGGCGATCCGCCAAACAACGGACCCATGGCTTTGCGTCCTGACTTCACAGTCAGTTTGCCTTTGTTGCGGGTGTGGAAACTGAACGCGTTTAATGCGTTGACGGATAAGAGCCATCTCAAAAGTAGCTTATATATTGGAGAGTGCAAGTTATTTGTGAGGGAAACATTTCGGAGACGAGAGATAAGAAGGCCGATAAGGATTGCCAACCCGCTTGCCCTGAGTTCCACAGTTGCTCTTCGGCTTCCTTGCAAAAACATGCCCGAGTACTCGCCGCTTTTTGTCGTCAGGGCGGGGCTTCTTCATAGGTTGGTGCGCACTCCCTGGGGGCCGGCCAGAGCTCATGAGATTCGTTTCCCTGGCGGCGACTGCACATCGGACATTTGGGTCTAATCGACAACATTCGATGAAAAAAAAGGGACTTCCTCCCTTGGGGAAGAAGCCCTGATTGCGGAATTGCGCCTAGGAGAACGAAACTTTGGGCCATGACCACAAAGGAAAAAAACGAGTCCAAAAGTAGCGCCAGTACCATGGGTTAGCTTTTACAAATTTCAAGGATCAAAACTCTGACTAACCCCAATACGACTACATACTGAGGTGATCGCGATGTTAATGGAGTGTCCAGAATGCAAAGAACAGGTCTCCGAATCAGCGGCTGCTTGCCCACACTGTGGATATCGGCTCGTTGGGCGCGAGCACCTCGTCACCTGCAAGCACTGCATGGCTGAAGTCCTGCCCGAGGCATTGCCGCAGGATACCGTAAGCCGTTATTGTCCGATCTGCAAACGGCCCGTCACGGGACTTAAGGGCCGCAAGGTATTCTTTATCGTATCAGGGCTATTCGTCATCGGAGTCCTGCTCGCAATTGCGATCCTGTTCTTTTTCGTGTTCAACTCAATTAACAACCTAGCCATTCCCTAAACTCTCGGCCATCGCATTCGATCCAACTTGAGTTCTTTGAAAACCAGACGAGTTGGTGAAGAAACAGTCCATTTGGCAAGACTAGTGCCTCTGATTAGATATAACGTTGCACGGGCGGCGTACTCGTTCCCAGGCTCCGCGGCTCCGCCTGGGAACGCGATGTTGTGGAGGCTCCCGCCTCCTGAGTTCAGGAAAAATATGAATTTCGGCGAGGCGGAGCCACGCTTGAATCTAGTTACCAGGCAGAGCCGCAGAACCTGGTAACTAGATGCGCCTGTGCCACAAAACTTGCAATCAGAGGCACTAGGCTGAAACGACAGTCCACCTGATACGGCCCGATTCGAGCAAATCACCCGATGTTTTATGCAACAACTCGGCTAGCTCAATATCAGCGAATGCGCGATCAATGATTTGCGTCTTTTCAGCGCGTGTTCGCGATTGGATTGGGATCGATACCGTCTTGCTCACCAAAATCGGCGAGGCAGGGAACGAACTGGCCATTTGGATCATGCATTGATCCACAGTCTTGGCAGCGGATAATTCACGTAGCGATGCGGCTGTGTCTACCGTAGAACGATCGACGATGGTTACTATCGGTGCCTGCATCAAACTGTGTTCGAATACGTTCTCGAAATCAACGGAAGTCGCAGCAGCTTTCAAGAATGTGCCAGGCGGTGGTGGATCGGCAATGCCTTGCGGGTTGGTGTTGCCAGGTGCGAGTGCGAAGCTAGAGTTGGCGGACTTGTTGCCGGATGCCAGCCCGGCGGCGGCGTTGTACTGGTAGACTCGGTCCGTTCCGCTATCCACGATCCACAAATCTGAAACTTTGGTCGGATCCAGCGTGATACCGGTGGGGGATTTGACACCTGGGGTAGAGATCTTCCATTTGCCCACATACGTTCCAGCTACAGTGTACTTGAACACGTAGTCCGTATTGCTGTCGTCGACGACCCACAAGTAATTGCCGTCGGTGACAATGTCCTTGGGGTTGAGGTTACTGCTATTCAGGCTGATAGGAGGACTGGAGGAACTGACGGTACCGCTGGTCGTTCCGGCGGCTGAAGCATAGCGATACACTTTGTCCGTCTGCGCATCGACCAACCACACATCGGTACCGTTGGTAGCGATGCCCTCCAATTTTGCGTTCGATGGCAGTCCGCCAGCGGTCCAGGATCCCAGCGAAGTGCCGTTGCTGTCGTAGACATACACCTTCTTGCTGGTCCATGGCGAAATAGGGTCGCCTGGTATCTGTTGCTCCCGCGTCGAGAACCTTGGCGATGTTGGGATGATTCATCATGGCCATCGCTTGCCGTTCGGCCTCGAAACGGGCGACGACCTGACGAGTGTCCATGCCCGCCTTGATCACTTTCAAGGCAACCAGACGACGGACCGGATCTTTTTGTTCTCCCAAATAGACGACCCCCATGCCTCCCTCCCCGATTTGCTCCAGGAGTTTGTAAGGGCCGATTTGGGTGCCGACTTGATTGACAGCAAGCTGGTCGCGGAGCGAGGCAATCAAACAATCGGCCGGTGCATCCAGGGGGCCGTTTTCTTGCTCGTGTGCCTTTAGGTAACGAACCATTCGGTCGTGCAATGCGCGATCTGCCCTACAAACGTCGGCCAGGAAGCGAGATCGCATGTCGCCTGTCTTTTCCAGTGCCGCCGCAAAAATGGCAAGATCGTCGGGTCGGGTGTTCATTTCGTCTCCATGAAAGTCAGTGCGGAATTCCAGCCAGAATTCCCTCAGGCTACTGAAAAAGAAATCGAAATATTTGTCAAATAGGACAACTTAGGTCGTCGTTTGCAATTCCGCGTGAAGGCGTGCTCGAGCGTATACCCAATATCGCTCAACCGTCGCGTGCGAAAGACCGAGCGAGTTTGCAACTTCATCAATGGTTAGACCTGCAAAGTATCGCATTTTGACCACTTCGGC
>JBEBHM010000772.1:0-4066 GCA_040080875.1 Pirellula sp. | reverse complement strand
GCCTAAACCGCCGCCTAGTCCGCCACCGCCACCACCGCCTTGAATGTTGCCGGTAACGGTGTTGAATGTGTCGACAGCGACGATATCTGAAAAGTTCGGAGACGGAGCCATTTGAACATAGCGTCGGTCACCCGAAACGACGCCAAAAACCGACATGAACGTACCTGCCGGAATGACTGAAATCACGGGTTGGTAGCCCACAGCACCTCGACCTACAAATGGAAATGCACGTCCTTGATTCCCATTTGCTCCACCATTGGCGTACGCCGAAGCTAGCTGCTGGAGATAGCTGCCGGACTCGAAATCCGAACCACCGTTGCCAGGACCAGCCATTTGTGCCAAAACAGCATGGCTGCTCTCAACCTTCTTCTTTTGCACGCTTGCCAATTGCGCTTCAACAACCGGTGCCGTCCTTCGGCCGTTCTTGACTTCGGCGATAACGATGGCATCTTTCGAGCCATTCCCAACGGGGATCTGTTGCTGAACGATGCGTTGATTTTCCGTTTGGTAATCGGTGATGATATTGATGGTAACCGTACCACCCGTGATTTCACCCCATACTTTGCGGAGCAAGATGCGGTACTGTCCGGAATAGCCTGTCGAACAAACATAAGTTTCCGAAAAACCGTCTTTGCTCGGCTTGTCCAACGACGAACCATCAGACAGAAGCAAGCCACCGCTTGAAGTGCGTACATTGGTCTTGTCGCAGATGGTGCCCGTCGGTTCTTCGACCGAGACATCGATGTCAGCGTTGCCGGTCCAAACAACCCGAACAACGATGTCACGTTTCTGAGCTTGTTTTAGTTCTTGGCCAAACGCATAGGCTTTCATCGTTTCTTTGTTGTTGTTCAAACGGATGAAATTAGCTTTGGCTGCTATGGTAGCCTTTTCGATCAGGGGCATATGATCATCTGTCCAGGCTTGGCTTAGAATACCAGTACAAACCCATTGGATCGAATTTTGGTCCTCAAGTTCCAAGCTCAACCTAAGCCCGGCTTCCAACGGTTCCTTTAACATCGGATTGACTTGATAAACATCGTGGAAAACGTTCAACGCTTCTCGTTTCATTCCATGTGCAGCCAAGTACTTTGCGATCTTGATCGCGGCCTCTTCGTCACCGCCAAAGTCGATGCTCGACAATAAGACGCGGCCGATTTCTTCGCTGGGATATTCACAACCTTCCATCGCAGTGCTCAATGCCGTGTACATCCACCCCGCAGGCAAAGTCTTTCGCATGGCATCACTCATCGTGTCGATGATGTCTTGAAAGTGCTTGCGCACCTCTGCATTTTGGTTTGCCTGCGAGGCTTTCTTGGCTTGGTTCATCTTGCTAACGACCCATTTGGACAACTCGGCTTCTGCCAACAGTTTTTCACCTGCTTCCGCTCCAACGAGTTGAGCAACCAATTCAGCCGGTGTTTTCGATGCTGACTTGGCGGGCTGGTCCTTAACATCCATCATGCCGCCCATCCCCATGCCACCCATGCCGCCGCCCATGCCGCCCATGCCTCCGCCCATACCACCCATGCCACCGCCCATGCCGCCCATGCCACCTCCCATGCCGCCCATGCCACCTCCCATCATGCCGCCCATGCCGCCCATCATTCCGCCACCACTCATGGATGAAACAGGAACAACCAAATCTCCCACCGGATAGACTCGCACCACATTGGCCGAAGATTGTTTACTGGTAATCCGCATAACTTCGTCCTCGATGACATACGTCAGTTGCAAAGGTTCCAAAATCAATTTCAAGGCGGAACGGAAAGAAACCGGGGGCAACGTCAATGTCACTTGTTCGTCAGGCGAAATGCTTTCTTCCTCAAGCGCTTTGTCGTCGATCACGATTGGGATATTGTAATCATCCGAGAACAATTTCATCACCGCCGACAGCGGCATCGCATTAAGGTTGACTTCCTTGCGCTCGTTGAGTGCTCGGAAAATAGTACGCTCGGCTTCGTTGCCACCCGACAAGTCGATGGAACCGTATCGTTCAATCCGTCGAGCACTCAATGCTTGCCAAACATCCGCAGGTGGATACCGAACTGGTGGTTCATCCACGAACGGAACCATCGCCAACTCATTCAAGTACATGGTGTCCACAAAGGCCCGTTGACGTTTGCTGATCACATCGCGAATCAATTGTTCGTTGGCCGCAATATTGGATTCGATGTTGGTCACGATATCGATCGTCGAGTCTCGATCAATCGCCGTAATCTGAGGTGCAATCTCATTGTTCGCAGCACTGAACAATTGCTGAGCCATCAGCGAGTTGTATCGCTCGACGAGTTGTTGCACGGTTGCATGGCGTCGTTCGGTTTCTGCAAGCAATCGCTTGGAAGCGGCTTGACTCGACTGCACCGCCTCGGTTCGAGCCGCATTTTCTCGCACAGTAACCTCAGCCCGTGCCGCCGACTGGATTGCATTAGCGACTTGTGATTCAAGCCGAGCCCGACCACCCGCGTCAAGCTCCGACGATCGCTTGATCTGATCTTGAAGTGCCTTGAGAGCTATCTTAGATGCCGAGGGATCTCTGCTTCGACGAGCGTCGGCCAACTCGCTCTTGACGAGTGCTTCCAGTTGTTGGGCGGCTACCTTTCGGAGTCCTTCTTCTTCGGCGAGCAAGTCGGCGGCATTCGAAAGTTCACCAAATGCATCGCCAGAACTTGGCAATCCCGATTGAAATGCCGGAGCAGCTGGTCTCGAAAGCGGAAGCTGTGGAGCTGAAGCTTGGGCCGCAGGAAATGGCGATGGGACCGATTTGGCCGGTGGTGGATCATCACCAAACGGATTCGTTTCCGGTGGGTCACCGCCTACCTGCGCCGCAACAAACTTGACAATTTTTGATGCCGACGTAGAGCCACTGCTGTTGCTCTTGACCGGCTTGGAAGGCTTGCTCGCTTTTTCGGCGGCTTCTAAAATATTTTGCGCCGAAAGATTGCTTGGAGATCGTTTTAAAGCTTCTCTGGCAATATTCTGAGCTACTTCGATTTCACCCTTGTTCAATGCGTACCGAGCGTCCTTGACCAATTGATCCGAAGCTTCCGCCATGCTCAAGCCAAGTTCTCGCAATGCGTCCGAACCGGAAACCGGAAGCATAAGGCCTGAATTCGGTGAAGCTTTTTCGACCACTTGCGACAAAAACGCAAAATCAGGATTGCTGGCTTCGCTGTTCAAGTCCCATTGCATGCTGATCGGCTTTCCCGCCACAATGCCTTCCATTGAAAGCTTGCCTGCAACTCGATCACCTTGAATATTCCCGATCAGAATCGAATCGCGGTCACCTCGTATGGGTGGAAGCTTCACGGGCAATACTTTGCTCATTCCGTTTGGCCAATGAGCAACGCTTGGCCAAAACACAGAGCCCTCGGCAATCTTGGCAAATCCGATACCAATCTGTTGGCAAGTTGAGTCATTGATGTTTTGACGAACCAAAACACGTCCACCCGTATGTGCCGAAAAAACAGCTAGCAACTCGCAATTTGTACGGGGTCCAATCGCCAGGGAGTGGACGCTTGTTCGCGTCTCGCGCAAACTGTCAATGAGCGATTCGAATTCAGACGCATTGAGCAGCTTGGAAAGATGGAATCCATCGCCAATGTAAATGATGTTCGTATCAGGTCGATCCCCCATTTCGCGACGCGCTGCAATCAAAGCGCTAGCAAAATCGGTCGTTCCCAGCGGAACCCGCATTTCAAGTTTCTTGAATCCCTCGGAAATCGACTCGTGTTTGGGCGTAGTCAGCGAAGTCAATACCACAGGATTCACATCGCATGCTAACAAGCAGACAGATGCGTTGTCCGGCAGAGCCTCGACAATCGATTGAGCAACCTCGATCGAATCTGTCCGGTATTCACCGTTTTGAGAAGCCGACGTGTCCACCACTATCGCAACGGAAAAGGACGACACCGCAGGCAATCGTTGGGTCGGTAGCAAACTCAACGCAAAATGCGTTTTCCCGTCCGCTTGGGATGTAACCAACCGATTGATTGCATCTGCCGCACCAAGGGCATTTGCAGCTCCTACCACTAGCCCCAATCCAAGGGCAGCAGCCACGGAGGCGGAT
>JBEBHM010000771.1:0-4068 GCA_040080875.1 Pirellula sp. | reverse complement strand
GTTTCGAATGCAATCGACCATTCCGCATGTTATGAATTTAGATGACGAAACGAAAGAGACCTTTTCGTTGTACGGAATCAACGACGGCACGACCGACAATTTCGGGCGACAATGTTTGCTGGCTCGCAAGTTTGCTGAGTCCGGTGTGCGATACATCCAGGTCAGTACCGACTATACTTGGGATCACCACAAGGAACTCAAGAAAGGGATCGTGGCGGAATCGGCCAAGGTGGATCGTCCGATCGCTGGTCTCCTGACCGATCTGGCTCGCCGAGGTTTACTTGAGGACACGCTGGTTCTTTGGGGAGCCGAGTTTGGCCGAACGCCTACGGCAGAAAACAGCGATGGACGCAATCATCATCCTCAAGCTTTCACGATGTGGATGGCGGGAGGAGGCGTGCGAGGAGGATTAACGTATGGTGCGACCGATGAGTTTGGGTACCGACCGGTCGAGAATCCTGTGCACATGCATGACTTGCATGCTTCGCTGCTTTATGCGTTAGGAATCGACCACAAGCAATTAACTTATCGACACGCCGGTCGCGATTTCCGGTTGACCGACGTACACGGCAATGTCGTTGAGAAACTATGGGCTTAGTGGAAAGCTGAATAGCTAGTCATGGAGCTCCCTTTCCTAAGAAGATGAACTGGAACCATGGTGAGTCACCTGTTCATGGTTTCAGCGAGGATCATTGTCCAAGGCAGAGGTTTGGCAATTTCGCGCACGTGAAAAAACGAGGAAGCGAGTCTGTGTATCGACTTCGCACTAAAATGTTGAACATGACCAGGAGTATTCCCAAGTTTGCTGATGTATTTGCCTCGAAGCACGTTTAAAACACGCCATAACGGTTCGCAAGGGACACTTAAAAGTACCGCACCGCGTGCTATTCGACTGATTTCTTGCAAGGCGGCAACCGGGTCCTCAAGGTGCTCCAACACTTCGCATGTTACAACCAGATCTTGAGAACGATCGGCGACCGGTAACTCATAAGCTGACGCGACTTCGAATCGAAAAGTCGGACATCGCTTCTTTGCAATTTCGATTTCTGCGGAACCAATATCAATACCGAAGTAGTTTAACCCTTTCTCACGCAATACGCGTCCGTGGAAGAGGTAGTGCGCCAATTCTGCGCCTCCACATCCAACTTCCAGGACATTGGAAAAAGTGGTCTTCGCTACAAATTTTTCTGCAGTATTCAAAAATCCTCGCATGAGCAATCGATGGATCGGATTACTCGATTGATACTTGTCGAAATGGTTGCCAGTAACAACTTCTCTTTCCATCCTGCTGCCAGTCTTAATCGAAATTATTGTTGGGTATCTGGACGCCGTCCCTACGATTTCCCAATGACTGTGGAACAAAGGGTCGATAGAGCATTCTCATTTCGTTCTCAACTTCAATTCTTGATTTCCCCAGGTCTTCGAATTCTCGATGTCTTCCGTCGAAAGATCGAAAAGGAGCATCGAATATCCTACGGAGTCAACCGATTGGAATTCTTGGAAATACGTATACCCACCGTGAATTGATGGAGTTAGCCCCCCGGCACCGTCTGGCGCCGCATGGCCATAACCCTGCAATTGAGAAATGCTTATCGCATACTTTCCCGGTTGCAGCCTCTGAAGTTCGCCATTCTGCAGCGAGGGATGAACGGGAGGTACAAAAAAATCGATGCCCGCAATCCTCGCATCGTATGTCCCCCAATAGACCATTCCGATTCGACTCCAGCCCAATTTTTGAAGCTTGTCTCGCAGAAAAAAAAGATCTTGTCCCCAGTCGATGTTGCTATTAATTAGGAAGAAGCGACCATTTCTTGGGCCACCAACCAGTTCGTTGAAATACGACATGCTATGTGGGAATACGGCTAGACTGCTTGCGATGCTAGACAAAACGAGTATCGCCGAAACGAATTTGAATTTCAGACCGAACAACGCCATTGGCAAGTTGACCGACTGGCTAATCCAAACAATCAGCATTGGGTAGATCGGTAGCAAGTAACGCGAGTGTTTGTTCAATCCAGTGTTGCAACTGAGCAAGACAAATATAGTGATCGCCGGAAATAGGACGACACCCTCGGAAATTGTAGGCCAGCGAGCAATTTTCGCGGCTCGATAGATGGTTACCACGATGAACAACGCAATTGCTCCAAGCGTGCACTTAACGCAAAGCGACAAAGCATAGTATCCGTACCATCCGCCATTGGATCGCATGGTTCCAAGCATGTACGCAGGCTGCGCTCCGTTTCGCATGCTTCGCTTTTGTTGATCCACGCCTTCGACAAATGCTGCCGGAAGCGGAACAGGAATATGTTTAAAGAATCCGCCTCGAAATCGATTACCCTTGCCTATCGTTTGGCTGTATTGCCCTCCGAGCGTACTCGAAACAAATTCATAGTCGCCCAATGCGCGAAACAGGCCACTCCCGCCGTAACCGGCGACGAAGACGAGCCAGGCAACGGTGATCATAACGACCACTTGCCCAAATCGATGCGGCCCACTTATCTCTTTGTTTCGATTCTTCGAAATGCAGTTTCCAATCCAAATCACAACCATGATCGGGGGACCAACGATCCAAGTCGATTTGATGAGCAACGCCAATGCAATTGAGATTCCGCTCCACAGTGCTTGAAATGGATTTGAATGTTCAAGCCAAAGTGTAAAGCGATAGAGAGCAAAACCGCCGAATGCGGCTGACGCAACATCTGGTGTCACAATAGCCCCAAACCCAAGCACGAGAGGAGAGAAACTCCAAAGAGCGCATGCAGCTAACCCAGCAGTTTCGCCGTAAAGGCGGGTAGCCCAAAGAAAACAGACGATGCCGCCAAAGGTTGCAAACGGAATGCAGATCCATCTGCAAGCGATCAGTATCCTGATCGCTTCCGATCCGTGGGAGTCGATAAACTCTCGACCAAGTCCCATTTCAGGTCTGCTGTAGTCCGATGGATCGGCCAAGAGGGTTGGCCAATCTTGTTTCAGCATGGTCGCAGGTATCGATGCGATTATTCGAAAAAGGGGTGGGTTCACTCGAAACAGCGTGCAATCACCCGTCTGCCAGATCGAAACACCCGAAATAATGTGAGGTATTTCATCGGGAGTCGGGCTATGAACGATCGAACTCCAGATCAAGAGGACAACCTGAGCAACAAGCAATAGTGCTGCTGCTACTCGCATTTGGTAAGTCCGTCGTGTTTTGGTTCCGCGACGATCCCAATCAGTGAAATCGCCAAAAGTGCCGTTGCAATACTCAGCGATTCTGCCCCAACCTCGCGTTTGGCGAATCCCCCAAAGCAACCACAGTCGATGACCAGTCCACGCATCAATGCCTGCCCCTGAACGACCGTGTAAACTGCAAACAGACCAAGAGCCATTGCGAATATTGGTCTTCGGTATGCGCTGGTCAGGAGACTGCTCGCAAGTCCTAACTCAACCACAGGTATCACGACGGACACCATCTTCATCGTAAACGTCGACATTGGGAGGTCGTAGGCAATGATCTTCTCGAAGAAGTAGTAGGGATTTGCGATGTGTGAAATCGACGCGACCCAAAGAACTACGGCGACAATCATCGCACATGCTCCGACTATTTTCGTTCTGATGCTATTCATGAGCTTTGATTTCTTGAGTTGCCTTGTATTTCTGCCACGCAATGTAGCCGCCTCGGAAAATTTTGATTTCACGAAATCCGTGCAGCGCCAATCGACGCGCAATTGCATCCGCATACAGACACGACTCACTCTGACAAAAAACCACGAGCGGTTTCGCATTCGGGATTTTTTCGACGAGTCTCTCAAATTCTGTCGGCGAACAATTCACTGGCAAACTTAGTGCTCCAGGTATCGTGCCTAATTCATAGTCGTCCGCACGCCGAGAGTCGATTAGAACGGTTTGCGAAACGATCGCCCTTTGCAGCGTTGTGACGTCAATCGATTCAAAGTTCGTTGCTTGATGTGACGCTACCAGGGAGCCTGACGCATCCCGATCAAGAATTAATCGGTTGCGATAGAGATCGACAGCGACTCCCGTGATTGCTGCTAGGCAGAGAAAAATCGCAATGGCGGCAACCCATTGACC
>JBEBHM010000770.1:0-4072 GCA_040080875.1 Pirellula sp. | reverse complement strand
GCATAGAACCGATCAATGTTTGGGCGGGCTCGGATGAACCGATTGGACGCTTGATGTCCAACCTGGCTCATACTCCCATTGTTATCGACGGTCTAGAGTTCGCTTCTGTCGAAGCATTCATTTCGTGGCTTGTCACGGATCCAACTAAAGTCGAAAAACGCGAACGCATTCGTGGATACTGGGGGCGTCGATCGAAGACCTGTGCACCGAAGCATTGGCCAGTGAAGATCAGCTATCGAGACTGTGAATTCGAAGTTCGTTCTCACGAGTTTTACAAGCTCATAAAGAAAGCCATTAGAATAAAACTAGAAACGCACCCTGAAATCACGAACGAGTTTCTGAAGAGTCGACCTCGCCCGATCGTGCATGTCATTTCGGGTGAACCAAAATCGCCGTCTTTTGTGAGTATGATTAGCGAATTACGCGACGAATTTTCGAAAGGAACCATCGATGGGATCAGTGATTGCACATTGGCAAGGTTCGAGCCGTGATCGCGAATTGCGCGCAGAACTGATTGCCTATCTGCTGGAGCTTGCCGAAGCAAGCGACGACAAGCTACAGGATGAGCCGATTCAACGACCAGCGTTCCTTGAATTGATAAATAAAGAGCGAGAATCCGATGTCGTTCGACTTGAGAACATTCGGCTTTTCGATCAATCGATCAGCGGCAAAATCGTCGTATCCAGCGGGCTCCACTCATACGAGAATTTGCCCGAGGCGTTCTGCGACCGAAGCGTACTTATTACGAAGACCGGCGATTGGGATACCTTGCAAGAGACTTCTTTAGGTGCTTTTCATTCGGAGAAGGACGAGCGGTATTCCTTGACGAAGCTTCCGCCGATCCATCTGAATGGTATTGTCTTTCGGCTTTATGATCCTCGCGGATCATATCCTGGCGAAGACGAATTGAGTTTCGTTTTTGTCGACGCGCCTGACCTTCCAGAAATCGACGGAAGAATCGTTCAAGCCTTCAATCACGATCAATGTCAAGTTTATGAAGCCGACTGGATTCGCGCCGCCGACTGGATGCTGACGACGCCGTCGATTCATCTGCGTTACTATCTCGAGGATTGGTATGATCTCCTGATGACTTGGATCAAGGTCTTTTATGTGAGCGACCTTCACTACTCGCGCTACGAAGATTTGAGCCAATTCGCGGATTTCAAAAAAGCCATCGATGCAGTCATCGAAGCTCGCGGTCGCGAATTCGCCAAACAATCGACGTTTGAATATTTGATGGACCGATTTGAAAAGGAAGCTAACCACTGGGAAACGGACATCGAAGCGATGGCCGTCGAACTTGGATCATTTGCTAGAGATTTCTCGACAGGTACGTTTGAAAACATTGAAACGAAAGGTTCGCCATCTCTAATCGCGATTGAACGCAATTACGCAAAGCTGTTCAGCGATACCTCTCGTCGTGTTTATCAAGCGATCCGTGATTTGGTTGGGATCGGTCCAGATGCAATACCATGGCTCCAAAAAGCACTCGTCGATGAGAGACTTGCATCGCGGCGAGCGGACATTCTCGACGAGATTCGAGCCAACATTTCAAAGCTGGGTAAACCTACTGAGTCGTTCATCGAGACCCTTGTTCGCTGTGTCGTCGATAAGAATACGATTCCGGCCTGCCATGTTTTTGCAGGTAGAGCTTTGGCGAGTCTTGGGACGATTACTCACGACCAAATTCTTGAGCGTATGAACGCGCGGGACGATTACGATTGGAAGCGACTGTGCGAATTCGTGCTGGATCAATGGAATTCTGCGAGTCTTCAAGTGCTGTTAAATAGGGCCGTTCGCCATGAATCCGGTACGGTGAAACTACGAGCCTGTACGTACATTAATGAGGAACGTTATCTAGTCAACGACGAAACACGAGAACTTAATGGCGTGATGCTTTTCGACGCCTTGATGGAACAGCTTCCAATGTGCCAAGAAGATATTCGCGAGGCGGTGATCAAAGCCTTCGTTGGACTTGGCAAGGCTACTGTTCCAAGATTATTGGAAGCGTGTGATGCTAGGAATGTTGAAGTCCAATCGGCAGCGGTCACGGCACTTGGTCGAATGGTCGTCGACCCGCAATTTGATGGCGAACTCAGCCAGATTGCCAATAGGAAGACCCTACAGTTGGTCACAAAAAAGCTGGAGCATCCGGACTCCTGGGTTCGCGTGGCAGCCGCGCACTCAATGCGGATCATCGCTACCGTCATGGCGGAATCGCAACTGGAATGTGAATTGATGTACGAAGATTCGATCCTCGCAGTTCGCATTGCCAAAGCCCATTCGGAATACTGTCGACGTACAATCGAATCCAGTCCATTGCACAGTAAGCTCTTTAAGCTTTTGAAAACCAAGTCTCTCGATATGTTGTCTCGCAGGAGAACGGCGGCTTGGCTACTGGTAGCCCATTCGCAGTATTTCTATACCATGGCTAAGCTGTTATGGCAGGGGGTTGGTGATTGCGAAGATCCGTATCGCATGGAATATTTGGAGGCGATTTACTACCGTAGCGACCTGATGGAAAACCCTAAATTTCGCGAATTGATTCCGCGAATTCTCGGATGTACTGGCGGTGATCCGCCTCTTCAAATTTTGGCTTTGAAAACGTTGGGTGCAATGAAGGCTGGCACGGAGGAAGTCGTCACCCGAGTCCTCGTTATGTTGAATTCCAAGCATGAAGATGTGTGTCTGGCGGCTGTGGAAACGTTGGGGAACGTCGGTTCCAACCAAGTCGAAGTCGCCTACGAATTATCGAACCTTCTTCTCGATGAGAATCGTAGCTTCGCAGAAGCAGTATGTTGCGCGCTTGGGAAACAGGGAAAATCTGCCGCAGTTTTTGTGCCCAATATCTTGGACGTGGCGGATCGATTCGAGATAACGGCTATAAGGGCTCTAAATGAGATCAAAACGGCGGAGGCTCGTAACGCCATTGCCGAAATTGCACGCTGTTCAAGGGACGATGACGTCATCGAAACGGCAGATTATTTCTTGAAAAAGTCGACCAATTTAGACAAGTCGTTAAACACCTTTGAATCCTCGGAGGAGAATTCGGATGACAATTGATTTACAAAACATGCGAGCCGAATCGGCGAAGGACTCAAGTCCCAACGAGCGGATCGGAACGCTCGAACAAATCGTTATGGACTTGATGATGGAAATCGAAGCCCTCCGCGCAGCGGTGCTGGTTCTCTCCGAACGGGCTGGTCTTCAGCCGGAAAGCGAACACGTTCTCGATCCATCCCCGGCAGGTGTCGTCGGCCCGCACACGGTCTACGGTCGTGCTTATTTGGAAACAGCGATTCTTGCCCACGACGCCACCGGTCCAACCAGTGCTTTTTTAGACACTTTCTCCAATCGCAGCATGGCCTGGTGGATTTCTTGCTGTTCGCTATGGGACGTGTGAGAATAAAAGACTTTGCGAAGCTTTTGATGATTACTTGGCGAATCATGTTGATGATCATAGAGCACAAATGCCAGGATATCCCCCACCAAAGCAACATCGGTACGAATAGTCGGCTCGCAACCGCTTCCGAGTTCTTGTATGTCTATTTGCCATGGGGCGACATCGCAGGTTGTAATGTGGCATTCGGGACTCCAAGGTGCCTCTTTGACGTGCGACCAATACCAACCAGTACAGTAGACACGCTCATCGTCCAGCCCAAATTCTATCCCCTTGCAGGCAGATAGCCCGAGATGAAGCAAATCTAGGCGATGAGCATGAACAACGGCATCGCACACGCTCAACAAACAATCGATGAATTTGCGAAAATTCAACTGCACCAGATGCTGTTCAAAACCTAATTTATTGGTATCCAAATTGCTGCGAGCCATTACCTCAAGTAAAAGTCGGTTAAAGGCACGCTGTTTCGCGTCGTCCTGTTGCCGCGCTTTCTCAGCCGTTGAGTCAATGCCTTGATTCTTGGCAATTTCTTCAATCTTATGCTCCAATTCACGAAGGCGATCATTTATCACATCGGTGGCAGGCAGCACGATCTGCGAAGAAATATCCGAGAGTGGCTCATGGATCTTGAGAATCCATTCCTGTCCGACGGCGTGAGAGATAGTATCAAAG
>JBEBHM010000113.1:0-15321 GCA_040080875.1 Pirellula sp. | reverse complement strand
TGTTTCGGCTTGCCAGATCGATACGAGTTAGCGGCCAGAGTGACGTTCCCTTGGTTTGGCCTACTGCAAGCAACTCGACTGTTCGCGAAATGACTGGACCAAAATCGCTGCGCCGACGCGCGCTGTCCTCGATTTGATAGCAAAGCGTAGCACGGGAATTACAGGCCACAAACTTGGTGACGCGACCTGCCAATCTGTGGACACATTTTCATATGCTTCCGCGATTTCATTCGATTGAATTTTGACTCCACACTCTTTCAGGAAACTGGAAAAAAACCAGATGCCTGAGTGCTTTCGCGAAATCTTTAGCGCCCACAATGCCGTTCGGCACAAAGCCACTAAGAAGGGATACTTTTGTGTGCCATCGAACGTCTCGATTCGCAACATGGACGAGCGATCAATAACTGCCGATGTAGTTGCCATACTCGTCGATTTCGTTCGAGAAATTCGTCAATGATTCGGGGATGAACATCTCGTTGCTCTCTGGACAGCTGAGGCTTCAGCCATCTCGCGGGCCGTTGTACGCGAAGGACGGAGCAGTGGGGGGCGGCCATTACAATCGTGTAGCGTATTAAGGTAAAAGTGATGAGCACTGGGCAAACGAACGAGACAGCACGAAATTGCATTACTCGTAGATCGGGAAGAAACAGCCGAATGCCTTTTCGCAGAAAACGCCCGGATCATTGAAACGCTGGTTGCGGTCGAGCGATTGAATCCGTTCCATTTCCTCTGGGCTAAGCTCGAAGCTGGCGAGATCGAGATTCTCTTTGAGCCTTTCCAGCTTGCTGGTTTTTGGAATGATCGCGGTACCGCGTTGAACACCCCATCGAAGCACGACTTGAGCAGGCGTGCGCTGATGATGGCATGCGATCTGCTGAACCACCGAATGACGCAACACCGATTCGCTTTCGGTGGCCATGCCAATAGGTACATACGATGGCGCACCAAGCGGCGAGAATGCCGTAAACGCAATCGATTCTTGCTGGCAATAACGCAACAGCTTGGCTTGAACCAAGTACGGATGCGATTCCACTTGCAAGACGCTGGGTCGTATCCGACATTGCGACAACAAGTCGCGAATTAATGAAGTTCCAAAGTTGCTAACGCCGACCGAACGGACCAAGCCCGCATCTACCAAATCCTCCATGGCTTGCCACGTTTCGCGAATCGGAACCGAATCGGGGATCATGCGTGGCGACTGGGCATTGGGATCAGCGAACCACCCGGCCGGATACCTAACCTCCATGGGGACATATTGAAGTGCGATTGGAAAATGGATGAGGTACACATCGAGGTACTCCAGCCGAAGATCTTTGAGCGACCTCTGGACAGCGGGCTTGACGTGTTCAGGCCGATGGTTCGTATTCCAAAGTTTACTTGTGACCCAGAGTTCATCCCGACTGCAAATACGCTGATCGAGCAACGACGCAATTCCTTGTCCGACGTTTGCTTCGTTGCCATAATCCGAGGCGCAGTCGAAGTGTCGGTAGCCGATTTTGGCTGCGGCGACAGCCAAGTTGGCCGCATCCGCTTGCTCAACTTTCCAAAAACCTAGCCCGACGGCTGGCATGGGCTTGGAGCGGGTGACTGGAACAGCAAGCGAATGAACTTCGGACATGTTGGCTTTGAGCAATAGGATGGAGTTGCAAAATCGATGGTTGCCCTCGAGGGATCGAAGAGCAGCCCATGATACCGCATGTTCTTCATCTTTGAATCGAGCAGCCAGACATCTTGCAGAACACATTACTATTCGTGCTTGCCGCGTATGTGCGTTTTACCTTTCATATTTGTGGGTTCGATTTCGCAAGCCGCGAGTTGGTCCAATTGTCTGGCAACGATTGGGACAATCGTTTTACTCTGATCAACCCACGTCGAAGAGTTCGACCACAAAGTGAAGATTTGCTTTAGGTGGAATTGGGCCGCCTGGTGTACCGCGATCGCCATAGCCGAGTTGATATGGGATCTCCAGTTCGATCATGCCTCCCTCCTTTACCAATTGCATACCTTCGGTCCAACCCGCAATGACTTGATTGAGGCCAAACGAGATGGTCTCGTTTCGGCGATAGGAGCTATCAAAGATGCTGCCGTTATCGAGCCAACCTTTGTAATGAACCGTCACACGATCGCGTGCGGAGGGCAATTTTCCATCCCCTAAGCGAAGAATTCGGTACTTCAATCCCGAATCCGTTTCTACGAAATCGGGCGAAGCGTCCGCGTCGATTGAACCTGGGGATACTTTCTCACTTTTGTCTGCTGGGCCGGCTTGAAGCGCCATTTCATCTGCTTTCGGTAAGGGGTGAAATATTCGGGCACATGTTATCCAGAACTGGCGACCCCGGGAAGGAATGATTTTCCCTGTCGGCTTGTTTGCAGATGTCGTATACTTTGAAAGGCAACGCTTGGGGCACCGCTCCTTAATACCTAAACCATTACCCTCAAATGCTTTATGACATCACAGCCCATATGCAGCCAGACCGACGCCAAACCTCCCTTTTTCCTTGGGGTCGATGTAGGTGGCACGGGGATCAAAATTGGCATCGTCGATGATGAAGGCAAGACATTGGGATTTACCTCCATCGAGACCCTCGAACCGCGGGGACCAGCGGATGCAATGCGTCGGGTTTCAGATGCATCCACGACGTTGCTTGCCACGGCTGGTTTATCTAAGAATCAAATCGCTCAAGTCGGACTGGGAACACCTGGCAGCCAAGACATTCCCAAAGGGATGCTGATTCAACCCCCCAATCATCCGCATTGGCATCATTTTCCGATCGTCAAATGCCTTGAGGAGGCTATTGAGTTGCCAATCGCATTTGCAAACGACGCAAATGCAGCTGCGTTTGGAGAATTTTGGGTCGGGACCGGCAAGGTGTACAGTAGTATGGTCCTGTTGACGCTTGGCACGGGTGTCGGTGGTGGGATCATTATCGATAACCAGCTGGTTGTAGGTCAAAACAGCTTTGGAGGTGAATGCGGACACATGATCATCGATTCAAGTCCGAACGCACGATTGTGTGTGTGGGGTGGGGGACGAGGACATTTGGAGGCGTATGCGAGCGCAAGTGCCGTGGCTCAACGAGCCAAGGAGGAGTTGTTAGCAGGAGCAAAGAGTACGCTGGCGCCGAGCGTTGACAAGCTGACGACCCGAATGATTTACGAGGCCGCTGCAGCGGGTGACGCTTTCAGCTTGAAAATTATCGATGAAACGGCGGACTATTTGGCCTTGGGCATCGCAACGTTGGTTCACACGTTGGACCCTGGGTTGGTGGTGCTCGGGGGAGCCATGAACTTTGGCGGAAAGGAATCTCAAGTTGGCATGAGATTTCTAAGCCGAGTGGAAGAGACCTTCAGGCATCGCAGTTTTGAATACGTTGCCAACGGAACCAAAATAGACTTTGCCTCCTTAGGTGGAGACGCTGGTTATCTTGGAGCGGCTGGAATCGCGAGAATCGAATTTGCAAAAAAAGGCCGCCAGCCTGGATGAGTCATATCGGATTAGCGCATGCGGCGTCTTATGGGTATTCGAACACGGTCAGCTTCCGTCGCTTGACCACTCGCAATTCGACTCTTGCATCCAAGCTAAGAAGTCCATTTAATATCGAAGATAAAATATACGTAGGATTTGATAAGCATGTCTGAAAGAGACGCCGGTAGGAGCGAAGGCGAAATTCCATTGGATCGCGTCCGCAATTTTTGTATTATTGCGCATATCGACCATGGCAAGAGCACGCTGGCCGATCGATTGCTTGAGCGCACGGGTACGGTCGAAATCAGAAAAATGAAGGAGCAATTGCTCGATGGAATGGACCTTGAACGCGAACGAGGCATCACCATCAAAGCCAAGGCGGTTGCTCTCAATTATCTTTACAAGGGTGACTGGTACGAGCTAAATCTCATCGATACGCCGGGACACGTCGATTTCCAATACGAGGTTTCGCGGTCGCTGACTTGCTGTGAGGGAGCCTTGTTATTGGTCGATTCGTTCCAAGGGGTAGAGGCACAAACGGTAGCAAACGCTTATGCGGCCATGGATCATGAACTCAAGATCATCCCAGTGATCAACAAGATTGACTTGGTCCACGCGCGCGTTGATGAAGTGACCGAGGAGATGGAACAGGTTCTCGGAATCGACCCCGATGAAATCGTAAAATGCTCAGGCAAGGCCGGAATCGGGATTGACGAACTTCTCCAAGCCATCATCGAACGCATACCTGCACCGGAGAACAATCAAAAGGCCTCGCTGAGGGCCATGGTTTTCGACTCCCACTACGATGATTATCGAGGAGCCATCACGTATGTACGACTCATGGATGGTGAAGTCAAGAAAGGGGACCGAGTCCGGTTTCTCGGCGCCAGCGTCAACTACGACGTCTTGGAAATCGGCCAGTTTGTGCCTGAGCGCCGACCGGTCGACAAGTTGCGTTCGGGCGAAGTCGGTTATTTGATCTGCAACATCAAATCGCTCAAGGACGTGCGAATCGGTGATACGGTAGCCATGGCCAACGACGACAAGGCTGTTCCGCTGGAGGGATACAAGCCGCCCAAACGCATGGTCTATTGCGGATTGTATCCAAGCGACGGACAAGAGTTTTCGGAACTGCGCGATGCGTTGGAGAAGCTATCCATCAACGATCCATCGTTTGAGTTTGCGCCCGAGACCAGCGAAGCGTTGGGGTTCGGATTTCGTTGCGGATTCCTTGGACTCTTGCATATGGAGATCATTCAGCAACGACTCGAAAACGAATGCAACATCGACTTGGTCCAGACGGCACCCAACGTCACGTACGAGATCATCAAGCGGGATGGAACGAAGCTTGAAATCCATCGTCCGCAAGAAGTGCCCGATTCCGGGGACATCGAGGAGTTTCGGCAACCTATCGTTCGCGTGAATTTTGTATTGCCAACGGAGTACATCGGCGTCGTCATGAAACTGTGCCAGGATCGACGCGGCATCCTCAAAGGAAATGAATACTTATCTGCTACTCGAGCATTGGTTTCTTACGAGTTGCCTTTGGCCGAAGTGATTTACGATTTGCACGACAAGCTCAAGAGCGCCACGCGCGGGTACGGTACCATGGACTACGAAGTGGTCGGGTTTGCGCAGGCGGATTTGGTTCGAATGGACATTCTGGTGAACGGCAATCGCGTTGATGCGCTGAGTGTGATATGCGATAAAGGGGACGCAGATCGCAGAGGCCGAGCGGTCGTCAAGAAGCTCAAGGAAGAGATTGATCGACACATGTTCGAGGTCGCGGTGCAAGCCGCTATCGGGTCGCGAGTTATCGCTCGAGAAACGGTTCCAGCCATGCGAAAGAACGTAACGGCCAAATGCTACGGTGGTGACATCACGCGAAAGAGAAAGCTATGGGCCAAGCAGCGTGAAGGCAAGAAACGCATGAAATCGATCGGATCGGTGGACATTCCGCAGAAAGCATTCATGGCGATTCTGGAAACAGGCGCAGACAATAAATAGGCGGCCATAAATTACAGCCAATCGCACTGTGTTCGTCTTGAGCTACTGCATAAAGAATTACTCTTTGTACCACCTTCGCAACGAAATATTTCGTTAAGTTCAAGCTTTTGCGCCGAACTCCAGGTTTGGTGGGTACAGTCCTTCTCTTATTAATGATTCTCGCAGTAGCAACATGTCTTCGGCATTTATCTCCAAAACGACGATGGTTGCGCGCGCCCGAGAAGACTGCCCGGAGATCTTGTTTCCAACGATACTGAAATGTTCATTCCATCGATCGCGCCGCGGGTGATAGAGGGGGACAATTGATCCGTCTGTCGGATCAATGCCAGCGATGTTTGGACCCTTCGCACTATTGCAGTAAAAGCATGACAAGGCGAGATTGTTCAGATCACTTGCTCCACCATGTTTTTTCGCAATGATGTGATCGATTTCGAAGGGAATTAGGCTGGCTTGATACGGAAGCAAGTACTCGCAACAGTATTGAGCGCGTTGCCTGACCGCCAAGGCTATTGAGGATAATGCCATGAGCTATTCAGCTATTCGATTGCGAGACTTCGACGCGAGATGGACCGCAGTAGATCCATTTGCAGTCCGACCATCCGATAGCGGCGGAGCGATTCTAGCTCCTCCCCAGAAAGTCCGCCCTCTTGCTGGCGTGTTGTCAGTTCATGCATCTTTTGAATATCGGAGTCGGCAAACCCCAACGCTAGAAAGAACTTTGCCGCTTCGGGAGGCAGTTTTTGTGACATAGGCTGAACAATTCTGACCCAGATTGCCGCTTCGTTTACTGCTGTCGCGTGTTCCATTTCGTAACTCCTTAGATACAGTATATCACTAAGTCGATCTGATCCAACAGGATATTGTATGAACAAAAAGCGTTCATGGCGATTCTGGAAACAGGCGCAGACAACAAATAGCGGCCATTGAATGCGTTGCCACCTGAAATACCAAAAGCTAGTTTGGAATCGATTTGTTGGATGGCTAAAATTCGCCACCTAAGAAGGAGTCGAGAGTGCCAATTTACGATAAACGGTACCGGACACCTTTAATCACACGATTTGTCGCACTAGCGGACTTTGCAGGAGAATCGCACCAAGCCGCCATCGCCTGGTTTGAGTCCATCCTCCAATTCCCACCTTAGAATGGACGAACCGGCCGCGTTGGAGGTCAGCGAGAAGTTGGTTGGTACGCTGGACTGCTGACTCTTTTCGATATACTCCAACCGAGGAGCAAGCGAATCGGTTACCACTAAGTTCTTGAGGGGTTGTTCCCCGACATTATCGAACCGAATCGTAAACGAGATGGTATCCCCGGGATTGGCCATTTGTTCGGAAGCGACTTTGCAGAGTCGGATTCTCGCTCCCTTGTGTTCGTAGACGGTGACTTCGGCAGCTTTCTTGTCGTCCACCAATTCGATGGCTTCTTTTCCATCGATGAGGACGTGAATTTCATCGACGCTGGTCCAACCGCGCGCGGCGGCAGTTGATCTTGCCAACTTAGCGAGATCGGTTGTTTTTAAGTCGCCATTGCGAATGAGGCTAAAATCTTCGTAAGGTTTGAAGGCATCGCTGATCGTGACCATCGGCAACATCATTTCGGATGGCATGGGTCGATTGCGATCACGGATTGCTTCCACGACTCGAACGTTGTCGCTGTTGAGCGATTTGAGTGGTTGAGTCACTCGAGCGGAAGGAAGTTGATCGCGGATGACGCCAGGGCCGTCTGGCTGTAGCGTTGTTCGGAGTCGCATCGCAAGATCGCTTTCGCGGGTCGATTGCAGCTTGCGAACGGCAGCAAAACGCGGGGCATAGATCGCGACGCGGCAGCCGCTTTCAACGCTTGTTTTGCCATCGACAGTTTCGTATTGGATGACCGTGTCTTCTGGATCGAGTCCAGCTTGACTCATGTCCGAACGAAGTCGAACGGTAGGATCTTGATCGCCTCCATCAAAAATGAATTCTTGAGGGTCGGTACCGTTAGCTGCACAGGGTTGGGTGACACTGCATCCGCCACATTCCCCTGAACAAGAAGCCACTCCGCAGGCGTTGCAACCTTGATTGCCGGAAAAGCGAGGGAAGTAGGGACGGTATGGGCCTGAACCGTGTTTGCATCCGCAATTCGGGCCATGAGCATGCCCACCCGTGTGGCTTGCAAGTTGCATTCGAGGGACGTTCGGCTGCGAAACATTCGAGTGGGCAGCAACCGACGTTCCGTAGGCCATGCCTGGCGGGCCGACGTACGTCGGTGCCATTGCGATGCGAGGCACGCTTTCCGCGGCAACGGGCGAGGCTACTGGAGCAACTGGTGCTACAGGTGAGGCGTACTGAGCAGGTGAAACATGCGATGCGGTGCCCTGGCCGACTTGGCTATTGGGCAAGCTATGTACGGCTGGTTGGACTGCGCTCGCAATAGAATTCTCTGCACCCTTGTGAGTTTTGGGGCTTGCGTGTGCTAAGGCTGTTGGAGTCTCGAAAACGTCCAGCGTTTGTTCCACCGAGGGTCGACTAGAATGCTGCGCACCCAGCCATGAAAGCTGTCTGCTTTGGCAGCCCATCAGGCTTCCCATCAGGCAAGCGATCGCAACCAGTGCAGTAGGATTTCTCCGGCTCAACCATTTGTTATTGAAACTCATATTGATCGTATGTTCAAGGAAATGGTTAGCGTCGATCGGTGATCGATCCGGAGTTTGCGGTGATGGGCCACTTGCCATCGCCGATCAATTGGTCTTTGGTTGGGATTGGTTTTAGCGTGGTCCAAGCCGGGCAGCCGTACAAGAAGTTTTCCCAATCCTGGCCATCGGTAACGTTGGGCACTCGAGAACCGATGCGCAAGATAGCAAGCGGACGACCAAACTGATCGGCGGTTCGCAGCGCATCCTGGTGTGGTTGCAGGTCCATGACGCGTTGTGGTTTACCTGCGGTATCGATCGGGTCTGCGATTTGATTGTCCTCGAGATAGATGACTTTCATCACCATCTCTCCGCGGGCTGCGCATTCGAGGTCGTCTTCGTCGATCTCGATCGGGATCGGGAAGCGATGTTCTCGCTCGGCAGGTGGATGCGTACGATCGATGACCTCCAGTGTAGGGAATAGCTCCAAATCCGGTTCGAGCGGAATGCCGGTCAAGCGCATTCGATACACGGGTCCGATCATGACGGCTATTCGCGCGGGTTGTGGCATCTCGTGAGCGAACTGTCCTGCTTCGGCCATGTTGATCTTGAGTCCCTTGGGGCCTCGAATCTCGACCGCTTGCCAAATGCACTTTAGTTCAGGCTTGCGAAGAAGTTGGATGCGTCCAATTTCACCAGGAGGGGCCGAGTCTTTGAGGAGCGCGTGGTGATTGGATGGCAGAGGGCTGTAGATTGATTGTGCTTGAGCATTGTTGCAGAAGCAAACAGCCAATAAGCACAACGCGATCATCGCGATCCATGCGAGCAGCAAGGTTGGAAAAGGGATTCGCTTGAGCATGGCTTCGTTCCTGACCGTTGTTCGCTCGTCACGAGGGCGAGAGTTGATTCATGAAGATCAACTCTTCCCTTGAATGCCATTCGTACGGGTTGGTCAACCAGTGGTTAGCCAACTCGAAAAGAACAGCTTGAATAGAAATTTCGTCGGCTACCGAATCATCCCACCAGGTGGGCAGTAGGCACCTGGCGCTGCCGGTTGATTGCCCCCGAACTGATTGGGTGCGACCACACGGCTTTGGTGATAAAAGCCAGGCCGACCCGACGGATATCCTGGATGGATATTTTGTTCGTGGATTTTGACGTGGCTTGGTGGTGTCGGATAGCTGTTGCCAGGTTGTTGGCGAACGCTGATCTTCATTTTGTCGACTGGGTCAGGCAAATGAGTATGGGTTCGATTGCGCATCACGTGTTGCTGCAATCCAGCTGGAGCACCGAACGGAATGTGCGGAGGTCCAGCGAGTCCGATCGGTGTTCCACTATACGTCATGCCGTACTGAGGAGCAGTGACTCCCGCGACCATGTTAGGTGGGTTATTTGCGGGGCCGATCGGATTTCCGTCCGGTCCGCACATGGTGCCGTTGCCATCGAAATAAGCTCCCGGTGGGACCATGCCCGCGGCATAACCGGTTCCGGACATTTCAATATCTTTGTTGCCCAATCGGACGATGGCCAGAATCGAACCGCGACGATCGGCTTCCACGATTGGGTCCAGTCCTGGTTCCAATCGAGTGCTAACCAGCGTATCGATTCCGGAAATAGCTTCGCCTTGGAATTCAGGATCGGGCAGGTAAATAACCTTGGTCACAAAGTTGCTTGAGAGGGCCTGATCGAGATCTTCCTCGGTGAATTGGATGGAGATCGCGTTGTGGGCCAAATAGGCGGCAGTTCGATTGCTAGCAGTTCCAACTTCGAGGGTTGGATAGAGTTCGACTCCCTCTCGGCCCTGGATGTCCGTGAGCTTCAGACGGAAAATTCCGCCTTGGGCGAACTCGAGTCGGCCTGGAACCACGAGAGGATCGCTGTTAAAGCTGCCATCTCCGACCACATCGTAGAGGATCTTCATCGATTGGGGCTGGTTGAACAGGACTTGGACGGTAGGAGCGGCAGCACCATACCCATACCCGGGAACCGGAATGGTTTCAGGCATTAGGACACCTGGACCTGGGCCTCCGACCATGGGACCTGGTTCGGCCATTCTGGAAGCTGGAGGCATGTTGTGCCGCACGGCGAATTCGCCAGCGTTAGCACAAGAAAGAAGTCCGCATTGGGCGAGCATGCACGGAGCGCCCAAACCCAAAGCAGCCACAAGGCGATAGTAGTTTCGTCGTTTCATTCGATTCCCCCTGGAATTTGTTGGGTCTAGCCGGCTTGAACTATAGGTCGCAGCAACCGACGTTTTCCACCTGGACAACATGCGTGCGATCGACCTACAATCCGCCCCGTTGGACACCACAGGGCAGCGATCGTTGAGATAGCAGCTTATGGTGTGCGAGCAGATGCAAATCAAGCAGCGCCCCCAAAGAACACTTCTTGGGGCGCGTCCTAATGCGTATGTTCGGCACCTTCGTACACGTTTCTTTGATAAAACCGATACAAGTTGCCCATGCAAACCAAAAGTACGATTGCAAGCTATTCGCTCCTTAGCTTCATAAGCATGTTCACGCTCGAATTTTGCCATGCACAGGATGCAGGATTGCAGAGCGTCACGAACAAGGCTGTTTCTGGCCAGGCGACACCTTTGCCCAACGCCTTCGTGAGTTCTCAGTCACATGAAGCGTCGGTGGTCACCATCGACCCCAACCAACTGTTGCTGCATGCCATCCATCAAGCGGTTTGGGGGCCCGCGATGACTTACAAAGTGCATCAACAAGTCCATGCGTATGACCAAGACGTGGTCGTGAGTGGCGAGTACAAAACCGCAGGCGGGGGTTCTGGGCAGTTTCGATACACGGCTCGCATCTCTTCTGGGGAAACCACGGTCGACACGATTCAAGTTTCGGATGGTCGCCTAATGTATACGCAAATGGGCTCCAAAGAACCGCCGAAACGTGTCATCATCGATCAGATACGAAACGACCTCGGCAATGCGATTCATCAAGCAGCCAATCAACCGGAAATGAGTATTTATCTAGCCATTGGTGGTCAGCCTGAGCTCCTTCGGAACCTGTATCATCGCTATCGTTGGTACAAGGCAATGGCCAAACAAGTCAACGGTATCGACGTCTGGCAATTGGTCGGCAAGCTTCGAACCGAGAGACCGAAAATCGCTGGAAACACGGAGCTTGACGCGATGTCGATGAGTCCGCTACCTGCGGATTCGAGCGTCCCAACGGAGGTCATCCTTACGCTGGGGCGATCTGCGTCTCTCCCCTATTTCCCGTACCAGATCGATTATTTGCGACGAATTCATTCGAAAGATGGGGAGCCCGCTTCGCTCAAGTTGGTATCCAGACTTAGCCATTCCGATCCGGTACCGACCAACGTTTCCGAAAAAGACTTTTTTTTCAAAGTTTTGGATAGCGTTGATAGAATTGACAACGACACTGCGACGTATCGACCGTTGTCGAAGATTGCGGGTCAAGTGGCATTACCGATTAATTGAACCAGATCACGAAACGCAGCATGGCTATCTTTCGAAGGAAAAAAGAATCCAAGCGGGACATGACTGCGGTGCCGTTCAATGTCCCGCAGCATATCGCGGTCATTATGGATGGAAACGGACGTTGGGCCCAGTCGCGAGGATTGCCACGTATTGAGGGACATAGGCGCGGTGCTAATGCCGTACGCACGATTTCGGAAGCTTGTCGAGAGTTAGGCGTGTCGTATTTGACGTTGTTTTGTTTTTCGAACGAAAACTGGAAACGGCCAAAAGAAGAGCTCGATTTTTTGATGGGATTGCTTAAGAACTACCTCGTTCAAGAACGACCAACACTCATCGAAAACGACATTCGGCTAACGATCATTGGGCGGCGCAACGGCATTCCAATCGACGTACAAATTGAGATGGACCGTTCCATCGAGATGAGCCAACATGGCAAGTCGCTCACGATGTGTTTAGCCATCAACTATGGTTCGCGGCAAGAAATTCTCGACGCAGTTCTCGGAATCGCCGCAGAATTGGAGCAAGGAAAACTACGTCGCGAAGATATCGACGAGTCAACAATCGCCAAGCACTTATACACCTCCGATATGCCCGACCCAGATCTACTGATACGCACCAGTGGAGAAATGCGGATCAGTAACTATTTGTTATGGCAGATCAGTTACAGCGAAATCTGGATTACAAATAAATCGTGGCCTGAGTTCGGCAAAGAGGACTTGATCGAGGCGATTCAGGAGTTCAATCGCCGAGACCGGCGATTTGGTGGACTCAAAGAGCCAGTTGCTTAGTACTACAGCGTAGAGTGGCGTTGAGTCTACCATTACACAACGCGCAACCGGTTTTGCGGAGCAAAACCGCCACATGTTGCGCTGTAGTATTAGATACTGGGGATGGGCGTAGTGGATCTTGTTATGTTATGTTAAAGATCCCGATGCTGCAGGATCTCTAGCAAGCAAGATCCACTACCCAAAAAATGGTGTGAAGACGCACAAGTAGAAATTCTATTTGACGTTAGGCGAGACCGATTCCGCTCCCATACAAACCGCCACAATTCCATCCCATCGATGTTTACGAGCTGCGAGCTTATAAGATTCCTCGGCAAAGAGTTTCGCGCGATCGGACTGTCCATCCAACTTGAGCAAAGCGGCTAGGAGGATCAAATCTTTTGCCGATGAATCCGGTTGCTCCAAAACATTCTTAGACAATTGATCGAGTGCGATTCGAACGTCCACGGTCGAACAAGCCGCAAAGTACCGCGACAGTGAATCGCTTTCCAATTCACTCGGAAGCAAGGCGCTTCCTGCCAAGCACGCATCATTCAGGAAATCGAGAGACCGTTCGAGAGTGACCGAATCGTGGGCTGCTTTCGAGAAGTAGGTGGTAAGTCCTTGTCGCAGGTAGACGCCGGCCCCTTTGGACTGGGCAATCTTTTCCATGCTGCGGCACGATGAACAAGCGTCCTCGAATTGCCCGGCCTCGATCATGTTATCGACTAGGCCGACGGCCGCTTTGGTCCAGATGGGCGAGTATGGCTGAAGCAGTCGAGGTTTTTTTGTGACCATCAATCTCGGCGTTTGGTCTTGGCTCTGTGTTTCTGCATTCAAGGCAGGCACGTTGTCATCGGCTACCACGGCCGAAGCAAGCTTCACCGGTTGAGGGTCTGGATCAGGGCGCAACACGAGTGGGGTGGTGTTCACGTGATGGTTCGATACCAATGTATTTTGGGTCAACGCATTTTGAACCAGGATGCTCGAAGCTCCATTCCATGGATTGGCGCAAACCGGTTGATAGAATGTCGCTGCGGGCCAACTGAAATACGGCACCGAATAGGAATAATAGGAAGGGGCACAGTATGCGGGATAGTACGAAGGGTAATACGACGAGTAGTAGGGCGAGCTATAAAACCCTATCGAATAACTTCGATAAACGAGAGGACGATAGCCGTAATAAAAGCTGTAACCCGGAGCAAAGTAGCCGAAATGCCGATGCCCCAGAAGACCATGCCCCAGATGATGGTGATATCGAATAAAGGGGGAATGCGCTTCGGCCCGCATTGGCGAGAAAATCGAAAGGACGGTAAATCCGACAAAAGCAATCTGTGGTAGGAGCCACCGGTTCATTCGAGTATTCCAACTTTGCATAGCATCACCTGGGCATTGGAGAAAAAGGGCCACGCATTAAGTATTCAGTCTAGAGCTGGGATTCGCCAGTATGCGCAATCGATTTGTTGGGAAAAAGCGTTCCCGATGCCAGCGTAATCCAAGCGACCATCCACATTCCGCCACCTATTGGAACGATGCTCCAGTGCCACATGCGATTCAAGAACACCATGCTGTAGAGCCCGCCCGAAAAGAGCACTATTCCCAACATGAATAGAGAGCAGGCCACGATACGGCCGCGGCGGCCTGGCGTCGCTGGAGCCAATCCGATCGCTAGCACTGCCAAAGTGTGAAACATTTGGTAGCGGACAGCGATTTCGCACTGGTCTTTTTTTTGGGCAATGACCGTTTCCGAAAACCCTTGGGCTTTGAGTCTTTTCGGTAGTGAATGGGAACCCATGGCCCCTATTCCAACGCACGCGCAACCCGAAATGGCTGCCATGAAAATTAACCAACGCGATCCCATCATCGCCAAAACTCCCCGACGGTCCGTCGTCGAACCCAAAAATGTACCGCTGGTGGGACTCGAACCCACACGACCCTTTACGGGTCCTTGGATTTTAAATCCAATGCGTCTGCCATTTCGCCACAGCGGCAATCTCAAGCCAAAATGTAGCCCAAGCCCACGATCCATGGTAGTGGATGGACACCTCAGACAAGTTTTCCAGAACTAGCCTGAACAACTTTTACTCAATTTTTCTGGAACTCGATGCCACTTGGTACTTGTTTTTCGGGTACGGCCTTTGTTTGATAGGTGATGCAGTCGGACGCCCGTATGATCTTGACTGTATTCATTTTTACTCAACGAAAGGAGAAATACTTTCTCATGGCAACGATTCCGATGTGCAATCAGCCGCAGCGCTGCTTGCCAACGGTACGTGAGGCCAACAGCGCATGCGAACCCTGTACATTGCATCGCATTGCCGAAGTCCGATCTCAGCAAGGCATATCCTTGCGAGCTGTTTCCAGGAAAACCGGTATTGATGTTCGCGATTTGAAACGACAAGAAAAGTCGAGCACAGATCTGACATTGACCGAGTTGTACCAATGGCAAATGGCTCTTGATGTTCCGGTTGAGAATTTACTTTTGGATCATGACGAAGAACTTTCGGCACCGATCCAATCGCGAGCGGCAATGGTGAAAGTAATGAAGACAGTGGTAGCAATTACAGAGGTTGCGTCCTCATGCCGAGTGCAACGCTTAGCAACGATGCTTCGCGAGCAACTGGTCGAGATGATGCCTGAGCTAGCCGAAATCGGCGGTTGGCCCAACTATGGCACACGTCGCCCACCCGACCAACAAGGTCGAATAGGCGAAAACCCGATCGATGTTCGTCAGCTCCGTTTGGACTGACTCCCAAGGTGAACGATTTCGAATAGCCATCCTAAATTCATTTTCTTGGAAATCTGAGTCGATCACCCAAAAAAACTCGAGGCGGCCGCAGAAATGCGGCCGCTTTTTTTTGAAACGAAGCGTTGTCCATGCAAAAACTAGTGCGTCGTCCAAATTTGATTTATGGGTTGAGCCGCAGGCGCTAGCCGCGTTTTTAATCGCAAATCATCGTATCGCAGCTAGCGCTTGCGGCTCAAGAGAACCCCTATTAATAATCTACCCAAAACC
>JBEBHM010000769.1:0-4074 GCA_040080875.1 Pirellula sp. | reverse complement strand
CGAAATCCGAACTCCAACTTCAAGGAAACGAGCAGAAGATCTTGTGTGGTAAAGCAGAACGAGTACGAGCATGAAAGCCATTCATCGGCTGCTTTTGACTGATCTAGCAAGCCATTGGCGACAGGGAGGTGCGATCGCGGCCCTATTGACATGCGGGGTTGCTTTGTTGGTGATGATGACTAGCACGATGCACTCGGTGGAGGCAAGTCGAGCAGACTATTATCGCGAGTTTCGGTTCGCGGATATTTTTTTACACGTCACTCGAGCACCCGATTCCATCGCGCGCCGAATCGCAGCATTGTCGGGAGTCGAACGAGTCCAGACTCGCGTTGTCGAGTATGCCATCCTCGACGTGCCAAACATGTACGAACCAGTCTCCTGTCGCATTGTTTCGATGGACTCCGACGCGACACAGGCCCTCAATCTGGTTTATCTTCGGCGCGGTCGAATGCCCGTTGCATCAAGTCGAACCGAGGTCGTCGTTAGCGAACTGTTCGCCGATGCTCACCGAATCCAACTTGGCGATGAGTTGTCGGTTGTCTTGGGTGGCCGGCGAGAAAAGCTCCGAGTTGTCGGCGTTGGATTATCTCCCGAATATGTTTATGTAGTCCAACCGGGCTTGCTCGCAGCAGACAATCGTCGATTTGGAGTCCTCTGGATGCTTCGGCAGCCGCTGGCTGCGGCATTTAATATGCAGGGAGCTTTCAACGACGTCGCGATCACGCTTCGCCCTAATGCATCCGCTCAGGACGTGATCTATGCAGTAGACGAAATCATGGATCCTTACGGAGGACGAGGCGCCTATACCCGCAAGGATCAAGAGTCCAATGCGAGACTTTCCGATGAATTGCATCAAATGCGCAGCATGGCGTACGTCACGCCATCGATCTTTCTTTTCGTGTCGGCCTTCCTGTTCAACGTCGTCCTCAGTCGCCTTGTGAACCAGCAAAAAGAACAGATCGCAACGATGCGCGCGTTTGGCTATCGGGCACGCGAGATAGGTCAACACTATTTGACGTTTACGTATGTGTTTGCGATGGTCGGATCGGTTTGCGGTTGCTTGCTTGGAACTCGATTATCGTGGTGGATGCTTGACATCTACGTGCGTTATTTTCGGTTTCCGTCCATGCGGTTTGAGTTTTCCATGAGTGAAGCGGTCGTTGCGGTGGTTCTGGCGTTTCTTGCGGCCACAGCCGGGGCGGCCACCGCTCTGCGGCAAGCCATGCGGTTGGCACCGGCCGTCGCGATGCGGCCCGAAGCACCCCAGCATGGTAGCCGGCTCTTTTTGGACCGCCTGGGGCTAGGCGGTTGGTTTTCACCACTTGGTCGATTGATCCTATATCGATTAAGAGCCAACCCCAGAACAACGTGGCTTTCCGTTTTGGGAGTCGCGTTAGGGACGGCGATCGTCGTGCTGGGTTCGTTTATGGAAAATACAATCGACTACGTCATCGATTTTGCATTTCAAGTCACACAGAGGCAGGACCTGACACTAACTTTTCGGGAACCTCTCTCGGAGAGAGTTCTATTCGATGTCGCCCACTTGCCAGGAGTTGTATTTGCCGAGCCCTTTCGGGCGGTATCCGTTCGATTGCGAAATGGTAATCATCAGCATCGCCTGGCATTGATGGGACTCAAGGAGTCTCCCCAACTTTTTCGAGTCCTAGACAAAGCGAAGCAAGACGTTTCATTGCATCCGCAAGGAGGTATTGCCATTTCCAAGAAACTATCGGAGATGCTCGACGTTTCCATCGGCCAATCCGTGGTGGTGGAGTTGCTCGATACCAAACGACCGGCTTGGTCACTGCCGGTAGCCCAAATTTTTCCTGACTATATGTCGCCGGGCGCCTATTTGAACAGGTACGAGTTGCATTCCTTCCTTCTCGAAAGTCCAAGAATCAACGGCGTGTTTCTCAAAGTCGATCGCGATCGCGTCCCTGAACTCTTTCGACAGCTGAAATCGTTGCCGCATGTATCGAGCGTTCTTGACAACCATGCGGCCATGAAGAGCTTTCGTGCTCTCGTTGCTGAGAGCACCAGCATCATGAGAATCATCAATGCAGTCTTTGCAAGTGTCATCGCGTTGGGAGTGCTGTTCAATTGTGCTTTGATTTCATTGGCCGAACGGGGACGTGACTTGGCTACATTGAGAGTGATGGGGTACATGCGGCACGAAGTCGCGTTCGTTTTGTTGGGAGAGCTCGCCATCATTACTGCGATGGCCATTCCCATCGGTCTTCCGGTTGGGTACGGTTTCGCGTATCTGACCACTTTAGCACTGGACACAGAGAGCCACAGATTTCCGCTCGTCGTTGCTCGATCTACATTTGCATACGCCGCCGTGATTATCTTGGTGGCCACGTTGATCTCGGGTTGGATCGTCCGAAGAATGTTGGATCGTTTGGATTTGATTGCCGTCTTAAAGGTTAAAGAATGAGTGCTCGCATATGGACAAAGGCGCCCTGGGTCATTGGCGTCTTGATCATCGGAGGTTTGTTGGTCTATGGCTTCTTGCCTTCGCCAATCGACGTCGAACTTTCGGCTGTCCACCAAGGAACTCTCATCGTGACCGTCAATGATGAGGGGGAAACTCGCGTTCGCGAACGCTACGTCGTCTCCGTTCCTGTCGCTGGGAATCTTCAACGACTGGAGTTGCATGTGGGAGATTCCGTTGTCCGCAACCAAACGGAATTGGCCAAAATATCGTCTTTGCCACCATCGCTCCTCGATGCTCGCACCGTTGCGGAATTGCGAGCCAAAGAAGGGGCTGCAATTGCGTCCGTCGAACGGGCGGAAGCACATATCAAAAGCGTAGCGGAATCGCTGGGAATCGCACAACACGATTTTGAACGCGCCAAATCGCTCATCGCGTCCCAGTCAATATCGAAGGCAGAGTACGATGCCGCAGACCATCAACTCCAAATCGCTGTCTCCAATCAACGGGCTGCATTATTTTCGAAGCGCATTGCAGAGTTTGAGTTGGAAACAGCCAGGGCACTCTTGGCGCGAAACTCAATCACCGATCGCGAGAATGAGGCGGCGGTTTCCCTTGTTTCGCCTATTGATGGTCGTGTCCTCCGTGTGTTGCGAGAGGATGCCGGTGTTGTGACAGCAGGTGAGGAACTCCTCGTCATCGGAGACCTAAATGATATGGAAGTTCAAATCGAAGTCCTGTCGCAAGACGCGGTTCGGATACTCCCAGGTGCCAAGATGGTAATCGAGCAGTGGGGAGGCGATCGCACACTCACTGGCCGAGTACGTTCCGTCGAACCCTTTGCCTTTCTAAAAATCTCGGCATTGGGAGTCGAGGAAAAGCGAGTCCGTGTGGTTGGCGACTTGGTGGGGAATGTCGAGGAACGCACATCGTTAGGCGACGGGTATCGCATCGAGGCTAGGATCGAGATCCAAGAAACCAGCGCGGAGTCACTCCTGATTCCTTCTGGTACCTTGTGTCGTGATAGTGGCCTTTGGAGCGTTTATCGCGTCGATCAGGGATTCGCCAAATTGACGCGTGTTCCAATCGGCGCAACTAATGGACTTGAGACTCAAGTGGTTTCGGGACTCCAGGTTGGAGACCTGGTGATTCGCTATCCCAGCGACAAAGTCCGCGACGGGGTGCGGGTCCGTGAAATGCGAAATTGATTTCGATGTGTGCATGACGAGGACTTTCAATAGATCGAACTGACCGCGAGAATGGAACGGAGCGCGAATGAAGAGGAGCGACCGACAGATTCCAAGTGCAGCAATTCGCGCACTATTTGATTCGCGCGGCACTTTGAATTGAACCGAATTTCCAATCAAACAGAGTGGGCTTGTTATCTGATCCCGTTGTTTGCATTGGCCGAAACGAAGTGGCCATTGACTCCAGGTAGCTGTTCAAAGGAAGTGAACTCGGCCCAGATTGGCAAATGGTCGGAGATACGAAGCGCGTCATCCATTTTGATTCCAAATAATTCGCAGATATCCAACACGCCTGACCGACCCGTAAATTCGTTGGTTAGTCCCCGGTCAAAGATAATGTTGTCATAGATGCTCTTTCGAATCGTGTTGGTCGGTTCGTTTTGGACCGTCCAA
>JBEBHM010000768.1:0-4082 GCA_040080875.1 Pirellula sp. | reverse complement strand
ACCAACTAAGGCAATGCAAAGGAAAACTAAACATGGTTTGGGTTCTGCTTATACTTTTCGGAACGCAAGTGCTTCAAGATGTCGATCGTCCAGCGATGCTTTCGGCAGATGGGAATGTCGACGGAAGGAAACCCAAGGTGTACTGTGGAATCTACGCAGCCTATGGAGCGGCGACCGCTGTACTTCAAAAGTCAGGCCAGAAACCGACGAGCGATTTTGGAGAACTGCTTTCCACGGAATATGTTTCCGGGCTTTCTGGTAGTAGTACCCGAGATATTCTGCGAGCGCTAGAACGATTGGGCTGCAAGGGTACTGCCTACCAGTTCCTGAGCCTGCGTTCCTTGGAGGGCTCGAAGCACCCGATGATACTCCACGCATCTGGGCGAGGAGCTCTTGGCGTCTATAAACATTGGCTTCTCTTTCTCGGAATCGAAGCGGGAAAAGCAGTAATTCGGGACGGGGAAGGAGGAGACTACCTAATGCCAATATCGGAGCTATTATGCCGTTGGGACGGGCGAGCCATTGCCGTATTCGACAAGTCTGAAAAACCTCCAAAGCTGCATTCATGGGAAGTTGCATCGAATTGTGTTTTCCTATGTGGAATTGGCTTCATTCTGTTCGTTATCAAATCCCTGACCGTCGACAAAGCTTTCCGAGGTCAGGCATTGGCATTTATTGCCTTACTTGTTTTAGGAGTAGGACACTCGTTTCTCGTAAATCCTTTTAGTTGGATTGAGTCTCCGTTGGTCCGATCCGTTGCCATTCACACTCAACCTGAATTAGTTCGCTCGATACAATTTCGTGACCTACAGCGATCGATTGAGAATTCGGAGGTGACGATTGTTGATTGCCGATATCGTGAAGACTACGAAAGTGGTTGCATCGAAAATTCGATCAACATTCCGGTTGACATGTCGCATTCAAAGCTCGAAGCAGTTGCCAAGAGACTTCGTAAAGACTTGCCAGTAATCCTGTACTGTCAGAGTAGAGGTTGCAAGTTTTCGGATGTAATCGCCGTCGAACTAGCCAAACTTGGCTTTCGAGATTTGTCAAATTACAGAAATGGGTATGTTGAATGGCAAGCGAAATCAAAATAGCTGCGAATGCAACTTGGCACGCGTTTGCAAGAGTTCTATCGCATGTATTTCGGGTCGCGATAGCATTCCTACTGATTGCTTCTGGACTGGTTCACCTTCAAAATGTGCCAGCTCATTTTGTCGCTATTGCAAATTATCGAATCGTTCCAGTTTTAGTTGGGCAAGTTTTTGCGTTCCTCTTGCCTAGTCTACATGTCGTTATCGGAGTAACCCTTTTGGTAAGCGAGTATCGTTGGTGTTGCTATTTCGTTTCCGCCGGCTTGTTTGGGACCTATTTGGTAGCACAACTCACAGTATTGTTTCGAGGATTACGTATTGACTGCGGCTGCCTTGGACCTAGCGTTTCCTCGACCGTTGGCGTCGATACGATCGTACGGACGTTAGCGTTGCTGTTAATTTGTTTTTGGCTTGCGTGGAATGAAGAAGAGCGTCCGCGTTTTCGGGTTTGGCGTCCGTTGTCCCGCCGATCCATTTCTAGACAAGCCATGGCGCTCATCGAGTTGCTGGTTTGTATCTCAATCATTGGATTGCTTGTGGCGTTGATCCTCCCTTCCGTCCAATCGGCTCGGGAATCGGCGCGACGAATGTCGTGCATGAACAATCAAAAACAACTCGTCCTAGCTGCTCAACTTCACGAAGGTGCACACAAGAAATTTCCCTCGACAGGATGGGGATATAATTGGGTTGGGATGCATGATCAAGGTACTGGAAAGAAACAGCCGGGTAGTTGGATTTTTTCCGTTCTACCGTTCCTTGAACAAGGTAATTTATGGACTTCCTCGCCAACGCTTCTTCGCCCACATACAAGCGACCAGTTTCAACGATTCGTTCTTGAAAAAATGCCTCAGCTTGTTTGCACTTCAAAAGGACTCAATGACCCTCTATCTGCCACAGAGACAGTATCGTATCGATACGGAACCACCGTAAAACTAGTTTCAAGAGGTGATTATGCGATCAATGCTGGGGACAAGCTATTGATCAATAATGCAGGGCCAACTTCGATTGGCGACAACAGCTTTGTTTGGCCCAATCACGATAAGCCAAGTGGAATGGCATACACTCGGTCAGAAGTGCGTTACTCTGACATCACGGATGGAATAACGAATGTTTTCTATTGTGGTGAAAAGTGGTCCGAACGAGACGGCGATCCAGACCGAGGATACGACCAACCATGGATCTCTGGAGATTCGCAAGAGACGAGACGATTTACTGAGTTTGTTATTTTGCGAGATGGCTCGACGGAAGGATCTTTTGAGCGATTTGGTTCAAGCCACCCGGATGGTGTTGTTTTTGGTTTTGTAGATGGTTCCGTACGGCTCATTCAATTCTCCATCCACCCAAATGTATTCAAAACGCTTGGAAACAGATTTGATGGAAACAATGGAGTATCAAGTGTTGAATAGGCGAACTGACGATTCGCCCTTCTCACGCCCATGGGGATTTCTAACCGTCGACATACAAATTTCCCCTCCGCCCAGTGCCTGGCACGAATGGCACTGTAAGACTGCTGCAAGTTGTTTCATTCAAACGAGTTATCTCCCTTGCTGAGTCTTTTTCGAAGTTGTTTCTGGGTTCCATCATCAAGGTGTACTAATCCATGCGCCGCTTCACGCAGCAAGGTTCGAATCGACCGGGTCTATGTCCAACTCTACATTGCGATGTGCCTCGTAGCAGTTGGCGGATCAACTCGTTGGAACTCGAGGCTGAAAAGCACGTCACGTCCCAGTTTGATCAAAGCCACAACACGAGCGATTGGGAAGCCCAAGCCTGGCTTTTGATCGGTGTGCTGCGGATAGGCGGCTTGGTTCCTTGAAGTATCTGGCATTGTGAATGTAAAGCCGTCGATCAGCACTGCATTGCGGTTCTTCCATCGCCATGTCTCCTCCTGGGTGTCTAGGACGAACGATGCGATGCGCATCACGAGTTCACGTATAGCGGAGGGTTTCAGCTTGGCTCTTGCGTAGCAGTAGTCTCCTGTATTGGCATGGGGTGCCTTTTGTCCGATTTGAATCAAGAAGTTGGAGATTCGTGCGACGGCAGCTTGGCACGAAGCGTTCGTTCCGTCTCGCATCACTTGGCAAAGGAAAGCCCAGAGAACGATGGCCGAATGAAAGATGCCTCCGAAGAAGCGATTGTGTTTAACAAAGACCTCGCGGATCAATTTTTCGGTAAGTAGCTCCGGGAGACGTTCGACAGGAAACGCAATGAGAGCATCCTGAAACTTGAAGGTGCGGTCGCGCCTTGAATTTGGTAGAGACACCATACGAAAAAACCTTCCTTGGCTTGTTGCAACTCCCAAGGAAGGATCCGGATTTTAGCCAAGGCAGGTTTTTGTTTTTGAATCAGCGCCAATTGCCTGTCAGCACGGCTCGTCAGCATTCGATGGGTTTAGTCTCGCCACCCTGGTAGAAATCCGATGCTCGAAAGCTCCACACTGTCTTATCCGGCGTTTGAACCGCTGACAGAGCGCCACGCTTTTCGACGGGCTTGTTCAATAGTGAGCGTCCGTTGAACCGCATCTTGACAAGCAATGCTGAGCTATTTTCGTTTCTTTTTCTTCCGGAGCCGTCGTTTGCGAGCTTCCTTTTGGCGTCGTTCTTCGCTACGTACTGCGTCAATCTCCCATTTGCATTCAGGGTGACCTAACACCCAACGGTCTGGAAGCATGTCGTCTAGCACTTCACTCGTTACCGAGTTTTCTGCTGCGGATTGGGCGAAGGCTTAGCTTGCTCGATAACTCGGAAGCCGCTCAATCACGTTCTTCAGCCAGGCAAACGGTTCGACTCCGTTGAGCTTCGCGCTTGTTACCAACGAGTAAAAATTGGCTGCGTTACGACCTGCTCACTCATTGCCTACAAACAGATAGTTCTTTCTCCCAATCGCAGGATATTTTACCAACCGCTCCGCTGCATTGTTTTCAAACGATAAGTATTCCGCCTCTGTGTAGCGACACAACGCATTCCATTGATTCAGTGTGTATGTGAA
>JBEBHM010000767.1:0-4085 GCA_040080875.1 Pirellula sp. | reverse complement strand
CATATGGGTTCCTATAAGCAAAAGGTGTCCGGTACCGTTTCAATAAAAAGCAGAAAAAAATCAGGGAATCAGGCCTTTTAATGGGTTGGATTCATCGATGCTGCTGCTCACTTAGCCAGCGAACTTTAGGCTTCCACTGAATTTATACAATCCATCGCCGCCGCATGTATAGTCCTCTGATCGAAGCTGCTAAGTTGAATCCACATTCCAACTGTTTCAAGATTGGTGGAGTGGTACTCAGCGGACGGTCGCACTCGGCAAGCTCGGCAAGTGCGACTCACCTCGGCATGTGCGAGCTACTTCGGCATGTGCGAGCTACTTCGGCAAGTGCGACTCACCTCGGCAATGATGGATTGAAGAGTTGAAAGTACTAGGTTGAAAATGAAGAAACTAAGGGGGGTATAAGGTGGCCTGAAGTTCTTTCGATAGCGAACGCAAGAGTTGGGGATCGAAGAATTCCTGTCCACCATGTTTTCCGCCGTGGATAACTTGTAGCTTGCTGCGAAGCCCCAGCTTGCGATACGCCCCATCTAATTCGTGCGATTGATTGATCGGCATTTGAGGGTCTTGATCGCCGTGAAACATCCAAATGGGTGGATCGTTCGAATCGACATGCGCAACAGGACTTGCGAGCCTCGCCAACGCTGGCTGTTGTTCTGGTTGTCCGCCCAGCAACAAATCGAGCGCAGGAACTCGGACTTTTAGACCATGCGGTGTCGACTGTGCGAGGATGGTCTGCAAATTGGAAGCGCCATAGAACGACACAATGGCTTGAACTCGAGTGTTCGAGACGGAATATTCGCTGGCATTGCCACTGAGTTCGGCAACTTCGCTCGACACACCCACAAGTGCGGCCAAATGCCCTCCGGCCGACGAGCCCATGACTACGACTCGGTCGCCATCGATTTTAAATCGGCTGGCATTGCTGCGCATAAATCGGATGGCCGCGTTGATGTCGTGTACTTGTGCCGGGAATTTGGCTACGGGAGAAAGGCGGTAGTCAACGCTTGCAACCGCGAACCCATCTTCCATCAAGTTTTCGAGGGGCATGTCGGATTTTGAACCCGCTCGCCAGGCCCCGCCATGCACCCATACAATGAGCGGCGCAACATCTCGCTTTGAGTTCTTAGGAGCATAGAAATCAAGCACGAGTTCCGTACCTTGTGCTTTCCCGTACAAAACGTTGGCTTGCGATGGCTCCGCGGCGAGGCCTCGATCTGGAGGCACGCTGAAAAAACAGATTGCGGATAACAAAGCGACGAGATGCGGAGTGTTAAACATGGAGGGCTAGGAACTAGGAACTAGGAATTAGGGGTGAAGGGTGATTCGGCTACAGTCGGCCGCCGGATGGTCGTTCAATGTAGTGAATCGAACTCGTAATTTAAAGGCTTTTCCCAGTGCCTTAGCCAAGAATACGCTGACATCACCGGACGGCACATGGAGTGCGCCTGCTACTATGGGTTCTCAAGTTCTCAAGCAACCACCTGTTTTTACAATCTTCTTACAGGCTTCTTACAACGTTCTGACCACTCGCTTGAGCTACAAGCGTATCTTGTTTGAGGTACATCTACTCACTCGCAAACCCTGGAGACTCAAGATGAAAACATTTTTGATGGCAACACTCATCGCGGTCGGCATCGCATGTCGAAACTGTTCTGCATCCGATCAATTGACGCTCGATGTCACCCCCGTTAGGAGCGTCCTCAAGGCTGACGAAAAGCAGACCACTTGGTTGCGTGTTGGACTCGAAGGATTCAGGCTGGAATTGGACAAGCAACGCCCTCCTGTCAACCTCGCCATTGTGCTGGACAAATCCGGTTCGATGAAAGGGGAAAAAATCCAGCAAGCGATTCGAGGCGCGGTCGATGCGATCGGACTGTTGGGTCCCAACGATATTGTTTCGGTGATCACTTACGACTCGACGGTCAACGTTCTGATACCGGCCACCAAACTAACCGATCCCGAGTCCGTGACCAACGCGATCCGAAGAATCCAAGCCGATGGAAACACCGCTTTGTTCGCAGGAGTTAGCAAGGGGGCAGCAGAAGTTCGCAAATTCCTAGACAAGGATCGAGTGAATCGGGTCATACTCCTATCCGACGGATTAGCCAACGTCGGCCCGTCATCGCCTGGCGAGTTGGGTGCGCTGGGCGCCACCCTGCTCAAGGAGAACATCAGCGTATCCAGTTTGGGATTGGGGTTGGGATACAACGAAGATCTGATGGTGCAACTAGCCGCGAAAAGCGGTGGAAACCATCAATTCATCGAACAAGCCACCGAATTGGCTGACGTGTTTCGCAAAGAGTTCGATGACGTACTTTCCGTCGTTGCACAGGAAGTCGATGTGAAGATCAACATACCCGAAGGCATCCGGCCCGTGCGAGTGCTCGGCAACGAATCCGACATCAACGGTCAACAGGTCGTTACTCGACTAGCACAGATCTATAGCCGCCAAAAAAGACACGTCGTCGTCGAAGTTGAGATCCCCGCATCCGAAGTACTTAACAAACGGACGCTTGCAACCGTCTCCGTCACCTACAGCAACATGAAGACCAAACAAAGGGACCGATTGTCGGGAAACACCGAGGTGCGATTCAGTCACTCAGCCGTTGAAATCGAAAAAAGCCTCAATGGCAGTGTGCTTGCGGATGTCGTGGCGCTTGTCTCAAGCGACCAAAACAAAATCGCTACCAAATTCCTAGACGAAGGAGATTTGGTCAAGTGTCGACAAGTGCTCAAGGAGAACGGCGATTTCTTGTCCGCCAACGCGAAGCTCTACCCAACGGACGATCGGCTGAAAGCACTTTGGTCCGCCAATAGCAAACAACAACAGCAATTGGATGAGGTTAAATCGAACATTGACCCAGCAGCCAATGCATACCGGAAAGGACAACGCGCCCTGTCGTATGGCGTTGACCAACAGCAATTGTCGACACCAAAACCGGAAAACAAACCGTAGCGTACTGCGAATGATTTGTTTGCTGTTTTGTTTGGCTTACGAACAATTGGAACAATTGTTCTACAATGGTGATGATGAACGATCCTACATTGCCACCATTTGCCGAACGCGATTGACTTGGAAAGCCTACAACCTCAACCACCTGTCAGCCATCCGATGCTCGATGTGGCGATAGCCGCAACCTGTCGGGGAGACGAAGTACTTCGAAGTCGCTTTCAAACGGCTGTCCGTATCGATTCCAAAGGGACAGCCAATTTTGTCACTCAAGCCGACCTGGAGTCAGAGTCAGCTATCGTTGAAACGATTCGGCGTGCATTTCCCGCTCACGCGATCATCTCGGAGGAGTCCCACAGTGATCGAGCCGATTCCAGTGATCTCTGGATCATTGACCCACTCGATGGAACGAGCAATTTCATGCATGGCATTCCGCATTTTGCGATTTCCATCGCTTACTACAAGTATGGCCAAGCGGAACTCGGCATCGTTTGCAATCCTGTTTCGAGGGATTGGTACATTACGGTTCGAAACCAGGGTGCCTGGCACAATGGAAAGGCTCAGAAAGTTAGTTCGGAAACAAGCCTAGACCAAACCATGATCGTGTGCGGATTCTACTACGATCGAGACCGCATGATGCAAGCCACCTTGGACACGCTCGGTGATTTTTTTAGAAGGAACATCCATGGGATGCGGCGATTTGGCGCTGCAGCTTTGGATTTATGCCATGTGGGGTGCGGCAACTATGGCTTATTCTTTGAATACAAGTTGCATCCGTGGGACTTTGCGGCCGGCCAGTTGTTTGTTACGGAAGCGGGGGGCCGTGTCTCGGACTGCAATGGCGAACACCTTCCGCTCCATCGAGCCAGTAGTATTTGCGCGACTAACGCCAGTCTTCACGGAGAGGCATTAGAAGTGATTGCGCCTCACTGGTCCAAACTAGCCAGATGAACTCAAATGGAATTGAATTAAGGTAGTGGAATCTCGTTAGAGTTCCCCGAACCGCAGGTGTTTCCATGGAAGTTGAACAACTTCCACAACAAGGCATAGTATCCAAGGAAGTTTAACAACTTCCACTACGAGGCCTGCCTAATTCGACGACATTCGAGTTGAACTCGATTGGAGATCAGCG
>JBEBHM010000766.1:0-4087 GCA_040080875.1 Pirellula sp. | reverse complement strand
GATCGTGAATTAACCGTGTTTGCTCGTGGGCCAAAACCTCACGGCGTAATTTCCAGTTTTCTATTTGTTTAGGTGTTGTGAGCAAAAATGGCCAAAGAGGTATTTGAACGCAAGAAACCCCACTGCAACGTAGGCACGATCGGTCACATTGACCACGGCAAGACGACCACCACTGGGGCGTTGCTAGCAGTTCAGGCGGCAAAGGGATTGGCGAAGCCAAAGTCCTATGCAGATATTGCCAAGGGTGGAACGGTACGAGATGCAACCAAGACGGTGACGATTGCTGCGTCGCACGTTGAGTACGAGTCGGAAACCCGACACTACGCTCACATTGACTGCCCGGGTCACGCGGACTTTATCAAAAACATGATCACGGGTGCTGCTCAGATGGACGGTGCCATTCTGGTGGTGAGCGCTGCGGACGGTCCAATGCCTCAAACCAAGGAACACGTGTTGCTTGCTCGCCAAGTGGGTGTGCCTGCGATCGTAGTCTTCCTGAACAAGTGCGACTTGGTCGACGACGAAGAGTTGCTTGAGTTGGTCGAGTTGGAAATCCGTGAATTGCTCAGCAAATACGGCTTCCCAGGCGAAGAAACCCCGATCACTCGCGGAAACGCCAAAGCGGCCTACGACAAGCCTTCGGACCCTGTTGCCAGCAAGTGCATTTCGGATTTGATTGCAACCATCGATGCGTTTGTTCCGCAACCGGTTCGCGAAGAAGACAAGCCATTCTTGATGGCCGTCGAAGACGTTTTCTCGATCGAAGGTCGTGGAACGGTTGCGACGGGTCGGATCGAACGAGGCGTGATCAAGGTTGGCGAAGAAGTTGAAATCGTCGGCTTGATGGAAGAAAAGAAGAAGACGACCGTGACCGGTGTCGAGCAATTCCGCAAGGAAATGAAAGAAGGCAAGGCCGGGGATAACGTCGGTTGCTTGCTGCGTGGTGTACGTCGCGAAGATATCGAGCGTGGTCAAGTTTTGGCTAAGCCAAACTCGATCACTCCGCACAAGAAATTCGATGCCGAAGTGTACTGCCTCAGCAAAGAAGAGGGTGGTCGTCACACTCCGTTTTTCTCGGGCTATCGTCCACAATTTTATTTCCGAACCACCGACGTAACTGGGACAGCCAATTTGTCGGGCGCAGAAATGTGCATGCCTGGTGACAACGTCAGGTTAGTGGTTGAATTGCAAAAGACCGTCGCGATTGACGAAGGCGTTCGTTTTGCTATCCGTGAGGGTGGCAAAACAGTCGGTTCGGGCGTCGTTACCAAGATTATCGAGTAGTAGCAACCGATCATTGACACGTGTTCTGGGAACCGTCGAGGTGAACTCACCGGGACCGAGGACGATGGTAGCGCGTGACAAAGCGCTCTGCTTGTGCTCAAATAATCGAACTAGTTTTCCTCAGGATGTGCTTCGTGCATCCTGAGTGAATGAGTGTCGCACGCAACGTGCGACATTTGCGTTAGGGGTGTAGCTCAATTGGCAGAGCACCGGTTTCCAAAACCGGGGGTTGCGGGTTCGATTCCTGCCGCCCCTGTTTACAATTTTTTGATTCGACTTTCGTAACACAGTGTATGGCAACGGTATCCGAAGATTCAGACTCTAGCCGCTCATTAATTACCGAGCTGTTTGCAGGCGCAATCTACAAGCAAAAACAAGGGCGAATCGTTCGCCAAGTGACTTGCTTGGCGATTTGGCTCACAGTTTGGCTTGGAGGTTGGCAGCTCTATGAGGTAATTGGTTCTGGGCTTTACGGGATCAACAATTGGGCGTCGTTCCGAACGATCCAGTTTCTCCTGCCAGGGGTTTTGACGGCCGCTGGGATGTGGTTTGCATTTCGACTGGTGAATTGGCCTCGTTTCGCCAAGTTTTTGATCGAAGTCGAAGCAGAAATGACAAAGGTTTCGTGGCCGAACAAAACTGAGCTTTACAGAGCGTCCATGGTCTGTATATTCACCATGGCTTTTTTGGCGGTCATATTGTTTGCTTTCGATTTGGTCTGGCAAGCGATTTTTGATTTCATTGGAGTTAGTTAGCGTCGTTGCAGCGAATGGCTGTGGCGGAGCTGTTTTATTGGTTGGGTTTTATTGGCTGGGAAGTTGATTTGCGTCACTTCCCTAACAAGCCGGGAGAATGGCTGGCATGCTTGCAGGGTCGATTGAGGTCGATCATCGCGAGCGAGATCGGTTGTTCGTTTGGACTGGCGCTAGGTTTTCGAGTGAGTAAATCCGAAACAACTACTACTGAATCTCCCGACGCGGGTGACATGCGTTGGTACATATTAAAGGTTCAGTTCAACCGCGAAGATACGATTCGCGAAGCGTTGGAAAAGCGAATTCGGCTTTCCAACCACAAGGCTTTGTTCGGCGAAATTTTGGTGCCGACAGAGGACGTAGTGGAATTTACACGAGCCGGAAAGCGCCGTGTCGTAAAGCGCAAGCTCTATCCAGGTTATCTGGTAATCAAGATGGTCATCAATGATGACACTTGGTTTCTGGTCCGAGAGACGAGTGGTGTTGGCGACTTTACTGGTTCTGGTGGTAAGCCAACACCGATGACGGATTCCGACGTCGAGAAAATCCTCAAGATGGCTTATCCGGATGCGGATGACGAACAGGTACCCAAGACCACCATTCCGTTCCGGCCAGGAGATCGCATCCGGGTCAAGGAAGGGAACTTCCAAAGCTTGGAGGGTGATGTCGATCGGATCGACGAAGCCAACGGGCGGGTGACAGTCATCATCAACATCTTTGGTCGCAGCACACCGGTTGAGCTCGACCACTGGCAAATCGAATCTCTGTGAGTTTGCCTCGTCAAGCGAAGAGTGGCGGCGTTTGCGATGGCTTCTTCGGTTGGATGACTTTCTCTCAGAACCAAAAACAACAACGTGTTTCAATAGGGTATTGAGACCTTTTATTACGGTAAGAAAAGCGGACACAAGGTTCATTCACAATGGCCAAGCAAGTCGTAGGACAAGCGAAGTTCCAAGTCCCTGGAGGGAAAGCCACACCAGCTCCTCCTGTGGGTACTTCGTTAGGTAAGTTCGGGATCAACCTGGGGCAATTTGTCTCCCAGTTCAATGATCGAACCAAAGAATTCAACGGTACACCGATTCCGGTCGTGGTGACCGTTTATTCGGATCGCAGTTTCGAATTCGTGACCAAGAGCCCACCGGCTTCGGCATTGCTGAAGATCGCGGCGGGGGTGGCCAGTGGATCCGGCGAACCGCACAAAACCAAAGTGGGCAAAGTTACTGCCGCCCAAGTCATGGACATCTGTAAAAAGAAAATGGCCGACTTGAACGCGCGCGATCTCGAGCATGCTCGTCGCATGATCGAAGGGACCGCTCGCAGTATGGGTATCGAGGTCGTAGGTTAATTAAGGGGAGCAAGCAAAACGATGGTCAAGCCAACGAAAGCGATGAAAGCTATGCTCGCCAAGGCACCAGGCAAAACTGCCTTGCCATTGCAGCAAGCCGTCGAGATTCTAAAGAAATTTCCAGTTCGAAAATTCGATCAAACGGTCGAGATCCACATGAAGCTCGGTATCGATCCGGCCCAAGCAGATCAACTGATCCGTGGATCGGTCGTCTTGCCGCACGGGATCGGCAAGATCCAGCGTGTGATAGTGTTTGCCAAGGGGGATCTGGCCAAGCTAGCCGAAGAAGCGGGCGCGGATACCGTTGGGGCTGAAGACTTGCAAAAGAAAATCAAGGACGGCTGGCTCGATTTTGATGTCTGCATTGCTACGCCAGACATGATGGGCATGGTCGGTCCGCTCGGAAAGGTGCTTGGTCCTCGCGGCCTGATGCCTTCGCCTCGTTCCGGCACGGTCACCACCGATGTCGCTCGAGTCGTCAAAGAATACAAAGCAGGTAAAGTTGAGTTTCGAAATGACAAGGGTGCGAACATCCATGCGGTCGTGGGCAAAATGAGTTTCGACACAGCCAAGTTGATTGAGAATACGCAGTCGTTTATTTCGTTTGTCCAGTCGCTCAAACCGAACTCGGTCAAAGGCAATTACATCAGGTCGATCGCACTGTGTGCGACGAGGTCCCCAAGCGTTCGCGTTTCCGCGTAAAGAG
>JBEBHM010000765.1:0-4088 GCA_040080875.1 Pirellula sp. | reverse complement strand
GCAGACTCGTATCGAGGACAAACGAAGTCTGACCGATTTCTGAACCCTCTTTCTCAGCTTCAACAGAATATTGAATCGTCCGTTCACCCTCTCCATTCGCAATAGAATCTGAAAAATCAAGAGTTCGCATGGTGCCAACGGCTGGTTCCTTCGGTAGTTGAGCGATCGTCTTTCCAAACGAGGTTCCATCGAGTTTGTGGGGGTTCTCTCCACTTTCCAGAATCGATACAGAAAACGTCGACCCACCTGCTCGAATGAGGTCACCATCGTGAAGGTGACGTACGTCGATACGTTGATTATTAAGGTATGTCCCGTTGGAGCTACCAATGTCCCTTACTCGAAACGTATTCCCCGTGGAGTCGATCAGCATATGGCGTCGGGACAGTTGATGGTCAGCCGGGATCGAAAAATCGGCCGAACTCATCCTGCCGATTTCAAGGCATTGGTTTTCTTTTAGCCAAATCCTCTTCCCAGCAGCCGGGCCAGCAAGGATTTCCAACACACAGATCATATTTTCTCAGCGAACTATTGAATAACACGCGCGCTCTATCGATACCAACGGTCGGGGAGCAGAATGAAAGTAAAGGAACTGCCCCTTGGCCTCGGAAACGATTGGGACGATCGCTCTACGCTGCTCCGAAAACGATTGGGACAATCGCTTTACATTGCTCCTCATACGATCGGGACAATCGTTCTGAACGGCCTCCAAGCACGGTCCGAACCAGCCCTTCATAGATTCATTGTCGTAAGGTATTCATAGAAGTTGCCAGGAAAAAAACAGGAATACTACAAAAAAAATCAAAGACCAGTGCATGAAGACTCAAAGCTTTGCGTTCTATTGTCCAGCAAATTACACTGTCAGGATGACCTTTTCCTGTACTTGGGGTCGCCCGTCTTCTGCGATCCGTCCATCTCGATCCGATAATTGCCATGAAAAACTTCGCTCGCCGGTTGTCAATGAGCTTGCGATCCGCTTTGGAACGTCGAATGGGACGAATGCGGAAACGAGCGCTTTGGGCTGAGTTATCCAGTTCCTTTCAACGTCTCGAAACGCGAAGAGTACTTTCCGTAGATGGGCAATTCGATCCAGTATTAGGAATACTGAGCGTCGACATCAACAATCAACCTGGCAATAACATCGCGGTCCTACGCGATCTTCCAGGCGATTCAAACCAGTTCTTCCTCGACGAAGACAACAACGGTACACGTCAAGGAAACGAAGATTTTGGCCTGAAGACCGCCTTGCGACGAATTGAAGTGAATTCAACCGTCGGCGGGGCATTCTTGTGGCAAGATAACTTCACCAACAGCCCCGTCGATCGTATCCTCGTCCAAAACGTCGATGACGTGCGACTCAACGCACAAGCGACCATCGCCCAAAATGGCAATCTCAATAGCCTAATCAATGCGAACAACTTGGTCGAGTTCGGCAACAACCTTCGATTTGAAAGGGACCTGACCGTCAATGTTACTAATGCCGGAGGGAGCATCACAAATCTCGACAATGCCAACTTAACGGTCGTTGGTCTAGCAGATTTCGACGCGAATGCCATCGATCTTGGCACCAGCGTCAACGATGTGCTCAATTTCGGTACACTCCACTTCCGCTCGAACGGCGATGTGCTGATCCGTGAAAATTCCTCGATGTCGATTGTCGATGTAGGCGTCGAAACCAACACTGCGAACACACTCGAGCTATCGGCCCTTGGAAATGTTGAAATCGCAAATGGAGCGGATCTTGAAATTCAAGGCCAAACCGTTCTGTCGGCCCAAGGAACCAATGCCGATATCACGGTCAACGGCACGTCAAGCACTGTGAATGGAAACGTTACTTTCCGTGCGGACGATTCCGTCTTCTTTGGTTCCACAGGTAGTGTCGCCGTTGGGAATAACAATTTAATTCTCGTCGAAGCAAATTTCGATAATGCCAACGGCAATAGCGACGACGGTATCTTCATGCAGGAGGGTGCATCGATTTCTGCCGCGACGGGTCGCGTCAACATGACGGCACTCGGTGCCGATGGTGGATCAATCACAATCTCCAGCGTCATGGCGGGCTCCAACGCTTCAAACGCGCTGCTTATCAGTTCCAATGGGAGTATCGTGGATGGTTCGATCGCCGCCATCGAATCGGCGAATCTGACTACCAATGGAACGCTCGTCCTCACCTCCAATAACGGTGCCATCGGACTGAGTGGCCTTGGCGATATCGACATCAATGCTGTTCAATTGGTCTTCAACGCAACAAGCGTGCTCAATGGATCTGTGCATATTACGGACTTAAGCGGTGGACTCATTGTGTCTGGCATTTCTAGCGCTCAACTGGGCGGCGCCCTGGCAGCCCTTAGCCCCCTGACGATCAGTGCAAACGTCACGGTGGGCGCATCGTTCACATTTACTGCCGGAAATAATATCGCGGCGAACAACGACCACCTGACAATCAACAACAACGCGATCGTCTCCATGATGTCCGCCGTATCGCAGGTTCTGAGATTCGAAGCTGGCGACGACATCCTTTTCGATACAGGTCGGATCGAAACAACCCTTGGAATCTCGAACCAAGTTGAATTGGCCGCCGACCTGGACATGGACGCATTCCAAGGTGCCATCGTTCAATCGGTTGCAGCCGCCGCGACCATTGAAGTTACGTCAGATAGCCTGCAAGCGAACGCAACCAACGGTATCGATTTGGACACGTCGGTGACGAACGTATCCGCTTCGAACATCACGATCGGAGATGTCGTGATTGATGAACAAAACGGTATCAACCTGGATTCGATCGTCAACGCCGCGGGCTCCATTTTGGTCACCGCTGCCGGACTGATGAATGCCATTGTCGTAACCGCAATGACCGACAATGATCTTTTTGATATCTTCCTTTGGAGTACGGGAGGCGATGTTGCTGTCGGTTCCGTTTTGGCTGGGCCCATCGATAGTGACGTTACCATTCGTGCCTTTGCCAACGTCGTCGACGGAGATGCAGGGCTCGACAATTTGGATGTTCGTGGCCACGAGGTAACGCTCACTGCCGATAACGGAAGCATCGGGTCGGTGGATTCGAACATCTTTACAGCGACCCCTGATCCAATCGAAGTTAGCGCGAGCGGTACCTATACGGCCAATGCGGTCAACGGAATGGTGGCACTCGACATTGCCAGCGTCGGCGCAGTCACACTCAATACTAGCACAGCTTGGATACAGTCAGCAAGCGATATCAATGTCGTCGCGATTCCGGCGGCCATTCTCGATCTTAGGAACTTGGCCCTCGTTGCCGATGTCGAAAACGATGGTGTTGGAAACCTCAACTTAGTCGGTCCAATCGGAGTTCGCGGCGATTTACGACTTCAAGGTGCCGACATCACGACCACTGACCCAACCGGTGTTATCCAGGCCACTTCGAGCCGGATGATGGTGGTTTCCGACGCATCGGAAGCACTGCGTGTCAATGCATACTCGGATCCGATGCCAGCCCTCGACGCGGCACAACTTCAACTCGACGTTACCAGTGGAGGCACAATGACCGTCGACGCGAACTTCGCAACTGTTCCTGCCGCCAAACCGCTTTGGTTAGTCGATTTGGATGGGGACGGAATTGCGGCTCAGACCGTGGATGTGATGAACGGGGTGATAAATCGAGACATGCGAATCCGCGCTGCGGGCGACCTGTTGGTCATTAACACAGTCAATTCGCTAGGCCATCTGACGCTGAGTGCCGCAGACGATATCCTTGTCAATGCGAACGTAACCTCGGGAAATACGGCCTATGTGCTGGCCGAGAATGCGATCGTCAATGGCGCTCCTAACGATGGCGTGATCATGGCACCTTCCACACGCATCGTCACGAACAACGCGAATGTGTTTGTCGTCGCTCGCAATGATTCCGATATTCTTCTCGGATTGATCAGTACTGGCACTGGATCGGTCGGATTGCAAGCATTTAGGTCCATTCAGGACAACAATACGGTACGCGCTTTAACCGCAAACGCGAATGCAGCACAAAACCAAGTGACGATTGCAAGTGTCGCGGGCTTGCAGGTTGGCGACGCTATCTCCATTTCGGATGACGATAGCCAGACGGAAACCTTTAC
>JBEBHM010000764.1:0-4094 GCA_040080875.1 Pirellula sp. | reverse complement strand
CCGTCTTTTGATTGAGCGTGTCATCAGCCGTCGCGAGCAGCAGCTCGAGCAGGTCCGATTTCAATCGCATCATGAGAACTTGCGTTTCAGGATCGCCAAACCTCGCGTTGTATTCAATGAGTTTGGGCCCCTCCCTGGTGATCATCAGGCCAGCAAATAAGACCCCCATGAAAGGCATCCCGCGCGATGCCATGCCCGCCACAGTGGGTTCAATAATTGTGGTCAATGTGCGCTGAACGAGTTCTGGTGTCATTACTGGAGCGGGCGAATAGGCACCCATACCGCCTGTGTTGGGTCCCGTATCACCTTCACCAGCGCGCTTGTGATCTTGTGCGGTGGCAAGTTGCAGGACGTGACGGCCATCACATAGCGCAAAGAAGCTCGCTTCTTCACCCTCCATGAATTCCTCGATGACAACTTCTGCACCAGCCGCTCTGTGAGGTATTTTTTGAACGGAATCCCGAAGTTCGAAGAGAACACGGTCGAGAGATACGACGGGTTCAAATCGTGATCACGGGCAAAGTCCTTGAGGCTGATCGGCTGAGGATACGACGCGTGAACGAAGTCGAGGATATGGCTGACCACCGCAGGAACTCCCGAACCACCATCGCGTCCGATCGCCAGCCGAGGAGGACGCAAAACGACCCGTTGGATTTTTCCGCGAGGCCTCTGCGACTTCCTTTCCACTGCAGCCACCTCACCCCGGGCACGAACCAACTCCTCGGAACGCAGCTCCGCAAGCGTCGCCGCAACGGCATCGTGGATGACGAGCCGGAGCAGCATTGTCGCCCGTCGGAACAGCGCACCGTCGACTACCACATCGCCGGGATCGAAAGAAGCAAGGGTGCCGCGCGCCTTTCCATTTATCGGTTCACGTTGCGAAGCCTGTAAAACGGCAACCCCAATCAGAAGTCCACCCAGCTCGATCGGATGCGAAAAATTTTGCATACCCCGAAAGCACAAAGACACCCGATTCGTCGGAGGCTGTTTGCCCGAAACGGACCCATGCCCATTTCCATCGCGCCCCAACACGAGTCCCCCACCGCTACAAGCACCGCGCTCACCGTTCTGGCCGGCAACCATAGACGCATCGTCAGTCAGCGCTCCGCCAGATTCCCATCGGATTTCAAAACGAAGTCCCGTAAACTCCCGGAAGAGTTCCTCGCTCCCGCGAAAAAGATGTCCGCGAAAACGCTCCTGAGTGTCCTGAACACGAAGCGCCCCGGAGGAAGCCGACAAGCTCTCTGCCAACCTCCTGTTCACATCCGCAATCGGAACCGATTGGCTCTTCCGCTTTCCTCCGAAATTCCGTTCTGACTTCACGACTGACATAGTTGGAACATGGAGGTCACTTTTAGACTCAAGGCCGGGCCGGCCAATGTGCCGATCTCGCAGAGTTCGGGCTGTCTCACGAACGAAGCGGGAAACAGCGGCTTCGCCGAAAAACTCCAGCACGAACCACGGGAGAAAACGCAGCCATCGGAGGAGACAACGAGAACTTCAGCATTTCTGAATAGTGGAAACTTTGCCGCCATACTGTTCTGAATGGTTGAATATCTATCCACGCACGCAGCTTTCAGACATCGGCACAGACCCGATTGGTATCTCAGGCATCCACCGATGCGAGTAAGCAAATGACTTACCGTCCGGCGACCCGACTTCCGCTGATGTGCCGCGTTGCGAGCAAACGTGGACAGATGCTTGCGAGCAAACGTGAACACTCCGCACGCAGCGTCTGCGCGCGGATGCGCCTGCCCATCCCGCTGCGTTTACCGTTCCTTGCGCGCCGTGAAAAACACTATCAACAGCTCCTCCATCGATTCCTGCTAATGAAACACACGCCTCCCTCTTTTGCATCAGGGCAATTGGTAGGCGAGAGTTGCGAGTGCGCCCGGTGATTTGGAAGTGAGTGCCGTAAAGAAATCAGTTTGATGGAGGAAGTCTTTGGCATCCGAGTCATATGTTCCAAACACCCAATTCAGATTCGGATAGTTGGCCTTGAGCGTGACTTTTTTCCCTGGGCCCAAACGGAAAGTGGAAGCGAATGCAGGCTTTTCCGCCTGAGGAGGAATTTGAAGCAACTCCATGTTCTCGTCCAGAAAACCAAAGCCGATGAACGCAAGGGCAGACGCTTCTTTGATTTTTGAACGAATGAGTTTCAGGTGAGCATCATCCGCGCGATCCCCGATGACGCGAATACCTTTCATTGCGGTCGAGATTTGAGTCTCTTCACCGTATATCACCACGTCTTCAGTGTTGTTCCAGAATGGCAGTTCGCCGAGCTGGCCGTAAACGTGAATGATTTCGACCATCTTTTGAACCTTTGCGCCGTCGAATTTACGGCCCCCATCAATCGCCTTAAGTGAGCGCAGGAGATGAAATTCCAATGAGCGATCGTAGTTAAAGGTGAGGATTGTGAGCTTTGTTGCCCGCTCCTCCTGGTATCCCTTCGTTAGGGCATCCACCAAGCTGCCATACCAGTCGCGCACTGTGGAAGTCGGATTCTCGCAGGGTAGAAGTGCGTGGGCAATGGCGGCTTTGCCCATTTCGATGATTACCTTGTTTGGAAAGGGATCTCGCTCCGGCCTTTTCTGACATTCGTCGAGAAAACGGTCGATGGAAGCGAGATCCGATCCGGAAAATTGCTCCTTGAATGCGTTTATCGCGTGCTCGTGAAATCCTTCCCCCACTACGCTCAGAATCTGCTCTCGAAATTTCTCACCGCAGGGAAAACCGTAAGGATGGCTTGCGCCCGCACCGAGGATCAGCACGCAGTTCTGAAGGATCATGGATATGCTTACAGTAGGCTTTCCCGTCCCAAAAGCGCTTTCGATTTGTGCTTGATCGAAATTCTATTCCAACGCGCACTGCTCAAACTCAAGCCCATGCTTCCGCCAGATCCGCCGTCATCTCCGCCTCCACTTCCGCCACCGCCACCGCCGCAACCGATTCCAGACAAGCGAACGCAGGGAAGCCCGCCTAGGACGAGATAAGCCACCAAATCCCAGCCGCCAAGAGTGCGAGGATCGGGAGAAGCGCCACCACCCATCGCGCCTCGTTGATGGCGTCGCCGACAAAGCTGTTGTGGTGCACCGCTTTTTCGATTCTCTCCTGGAGTTGGGCGGCTTCAGCCAACCGCATCCAGTGGACGTCATAAGCCATCAATTCATCAGTGGCGAGTTTCGCGGGTTCGTTGCCCATGGGAAGCACCTCGACTGCGCGTAACGCAGAATGAAAAAGCCTGACTGCTTCAAACGCCGCCACTGCAACCGCCCACGTCAAGGGTGCCATCAACCACCATTTCACGTGCTGCCCCGTGGGGAGTCTCATCAGTGTTGCTGCGTAACCCGAACCCCCGACGATGATGGCGAAGAGCCATTGCAGAGTCGTGTGAGCCTCCCGAGTCAGGATTGCCCGCGACTCCAAGACAAAGGCGAGCATCTTGTTGGCCTGCTCTTCCACAAAGGCGACCTTGGCGGGAGTTACATTCTCGAACTTCGTAAGGTTGAGTTTCATGGGAGCGTGAATATTCCACGCTTTGCGGCTGTTCGGCACGAACGAAAAAAAGATGGGGCGACCGCAAATGTTCCACAGCCCGGAATGAGCCGTGAACGGTGCATTCAGAACACGCGCACAGTGATTGCAGCCAACGCCAACTCGCACCTTTTTTTGGACAAATGGGATTTTTCTGCCTTGCACCTTGCACCTTTCGTTCGCCGCCCATTTGTCCGGAAAAAGGCGCAAGTCCTCTGTAGAGCCGAAGGGCGCAATTCGGACAGATGGTCTTTTTTGATTTCCAAGCGAACTCCGAAAGCACCCTTTCTACCCATCCGCAACCCTTTGAAAGCGCGGTCTTTCAGGCCTTTTCAGGGATCCGGACAACTAGATCGAGAACAGACAATTTAGAGGAATGTCCCCGGCGGGAATCGAACCCACATCAGCGGTTTAGGAAACCACCGTTCTATCCGTTGAACTACGGGGACTTTTGACTGCGAGCTACTTGCGTATTTTCCGGCAGCAAAATCAGCGATACTTACTACCAATAAATCTACTTCGTGCAGCAAAATCACGGATGCTTACCTACGCTCGTACGC
>JBEBHM010000763.1:0-4095 GCA_040080875.1 Pirellula sp. | reverse complement strand
ATGATACCCTCATCATTACCCACATCTCATTTGATTCAATCGTACTCGTACTCAATGAAATGGTACTCGTACTCGTACTCGAAACGACAAGCCCCCTTCGAGTACGAGTACGAGTACCGCCTTGGGGGCTGAGTACGAGTACGAAAGTCCGCGTTTCGTGCGAAAGTCCAAAGAACTTGTGGGTAATGATGAGGCCTTATACCTTATGCCTTACACCTTCTCTCTTGCTGTCGGCTATTTCTCAGCGATGGCCTTGAGGCGAAAATCGACTCCAACCTCGATGGTCGGCTTTTCGGGCAAGTCGGTAGTGAAGATAATTTTGCCTTGGATTTCCTTGCCAAAATCTCCTTCCCTCGGTCTCACGACCAGCGGCAACGCGTGCAGCGTCTTGCTCTCTTCGTTAGGAGCCGTCTCAATCGAGAAGAGATCGCTCTCGATCGATTTGATCGCGAACGGTTTTTGCCCCTTGAGGACAATGAGTTGTTTGATTGGCTCATTCTGGATCACGTCTCCAAAGGATAGCGTCTTTGGGGAGACCGATATCTCGGGAGTGATATTGGCGACCAAGCGAAGCGGAACGGTTGTGAGATTACGGTCATTGGTGTGAACAATAACTTCGCTTTCAAGCGGTCCGGCTGGAGCGTCGCTGCTGACGGCGATGTTCAGGTTGTACCGAACTCGGCCGTTTTGGCGAGAGACTTCGGATGGGGAGACGGAGACGTAGGAGTCGCTAGATGTAACTTTATTGATTTGCCATGTTGGTTTGCCAGCATAGTCTACCGCAACATCAATGCTTTTGGATTCTCCTTGCATGATGTTGCCAAAGGTCGCTTCGCCGGGTTGGAAAACCACATCCGAACGAATATAACCCTTGACATGCAACTGCACTTCGCCAAACGTCGGTTTGTCGATTGTGACGGTCAGAGTCGCAGCCCTTGCACCCGTGTGGGTTCCCGTATTGAATTTGGCGAGAATGCTTCCTCGTCCACCGACTGGAACCACTTCGGTTTCTACGATCGGAGTGGTGCATCCGCAAGACGTTCGGACACTCCGAACATGCATCGGTTGGCTGAATGGATTTTCAAAATAAAAGCGATGTTCGGTTTTTGCCGCCCGGGCAACTGTACCAAAATCATGGTTGCTAGACTGAAACATGCTTGAAAGTTGGGCCGACGAAGCCGTCGACGTCCAGGCGACAATAACGATTGCCGCCGCTACGAAGCTGCGCATGGAGTTTCTCCAGGGATTGAGATGAAACGGAGTTGGGTTGGGGTCGAGCTGTTTGGCTATGGCTAAATTCGGTGAACTCACGGATCGATTCGTTGGAGCGGTAGATCCGAGTCGAAGCAAAAGCAGTAGCGTGTCTTGGAGCGGCTCGATACGAGGTCACTGCCTCACGGTCTGGGTATCAGCAATCGGGACCATTCAATTGCACCAATAATTGGATGATATGTTGTATTCGCCTAAAGTTTGCTCTCCGTTTCCGGATGTCCAGTAATAGCAACCAAGTTCCTGCAATCGGATCAATCGCGGCAAACAACAATTCCCCATTGTTCGGATTGCTATATAATCCGGTGGGTTTTCGAGACTAATCTCAAATGGCTTACGAATATCGGAGCAAATTATGAATGTTGTGGACATGATCAAGAGCCAATTGGCTGGTGAAGTGGGCAAAAAACTTGGAGGGATGCTCGGAGCCAATGAATCCGACATGGGCAAGATTTTGAGTGCAGGATTGCCAAGTGTCTTATCGGGGCTCGGAACGATCGCATCGAGCAAAAGCGGAGCAGACAAGCTAGCGGACGCGGTCGGCAAAATGGACTCTAGTAGTTTTGGTGACCTAGGCAAAATGCTTGGAAGCAATGCTATGTCGTCAGGTGGAGGAATGCTTAGCAGCCTGATGGGCGGAAGTCTGGTCGATGGTATTGCCGCAGCCATCTCAAAGTACACTGGGATCAACGTTTCCATGGTCAAGATGGCCTTGGGCTATCTCACTCCGATGGTCCTCGGATCCGTCGGCTCCACCTTCAAAGGTGGCAAAGTCGACGGCGCCGGAATCTCTAAGCTCTTTAGCGAACAAAAAAGCAATATCGCGTCGTCGATGCCTTCCGGCTTTTCGCTTGACAGCGTACCTGGATTCCAAGCCCTTGCGGGCAATGTCGCCAACAAGGCACAGCAAGCAACCAAGCAAGTAGCGGAAGAGGCCCAAAGCGGCCTTGGCAAACTGCTCATCCCTGCTGCGATATTGGGCGCGCTTGTGTTGGCTGCCGTCTTCTTTCTCAACCGAAAGCCTGCAGATGTAATCAACGACGTCAAAAATCAAGCTTCTGCAGCGACCAATAGCGCTGCCGGCATGGTCGACAAAGCAAAGGATGCCGTCAGCAATACGGCCTCGGACGCTGTCGACGCAGCCAAGAAGGCACTCGGTGGTGCTGACTCCATGAAGACCGGCATGACGGACATGATGGACGGGTTATTCTCGAAGCTTGAGGGAGTCAAGGATGCTGCAGGCGCTGAAGAAATTCTCCCCACCCTCAAAGACTCCCTTGGAAAATTGGAAGGAATGGCGACTGGCGTTAGCGCTCTTCCTGCGGAAGGCAAATCGATGATCTCGACCTTGATTAAGTCGCAATTGGACAAATTGAATCCGTTGATCGAAAAGATTTCGGCAATCCCTGGTATCGGCGATGCGATCAAGCAGGTCTTAATTCAATTGAAAGACAAACTGGCCTCGATGGTTGGTTAGTCGATTTCTAGAAAACGATTCCTAGAGTGAGCCGGTCGCATTGGCGTACCGGCAATTGCTGGACGGCATGAGCAACGCAACGATCCTATCCACATTCCCACAGTCGGACACACCCAGGGTCCGAATTGCGAGCATCGATGTTTACCGTGGGATGGTCATGTTTTTGATGCTGGCCGAGATGTTGCATCTCAATAAGCTCAAAGCGGGCATCCCCGTCGATAGCTGGGCGCATACCCTTGCGGAGTGGCTTGCATTCCATACATCACATGTTGCGTGGCGAGGCTGTTCGCTGCATGACATGATCCAACCTAGCTTTACGTTCTTGGTTGGCGCCGCTATGGCTTTTTCGCTTATGGTAAGAGCCAACCATGGACAGAGTTGGACTACCCGATTCGCTCATGCGGTGTGGCGCAGTTTGATTCTCGTCTTTCTAGGAATTTTCTTACGCAGTCTGGGAAAGCAGCATACGAATTTTACATTTGACGACACGTTGACCCAAATAGGGTTGGGCTACTGGATACTCTTTTTGTTGTCCGGATTGCCTTTGCGCGGTCTCATCGTGGCGTTGACCACAATCTTGGTTGGGTATTGGATTGCGTTTGTTGCTTATCCGGCACCTGGAAGCGATTTTCCTTATGCGCGATATGGCGTACCTGCCCAATGGACCGAACACTATACGGGCATTGCCTCACATTTTAACAAGAACTCCAATTTGGCTTGGGCGGTAGACCGTTGGTGGATGAACTTGTTCAAGCCAGAGAAGACGTTCGAGTTTTCCGGCGGCGGTTACGCCACACTTAGCTTCATCCCAACTCTTGGGACGATGCTCTTGGGATTGATCGCCGGCCGAATCTTGCAACGTGGCATGTCGGTGGGCCGCAAACAATTTTTTCTTTGGCTAGCCGGAGTGATCTGCATTGCACTTGCGATGGTGGTCGATGCCATGGGCCTATGCCCAATTGTGAAACGAATCTGGACGCCAAGTTGGGTCCTTTGGAGCGGAGGACTTTGCTTTGTTTGGTTGGCGATACTCAATGCGATTTGCGACATTGCCGGTCACAAGCGATGGGGCTTTCCATTGATGGTGATCGGTGCCAATTCCATCGCTGCCTATGTGATGAGTTGGACATTGGAGAAACCGATTTTTCAGGCCCTCGAGCGGCACTTTGGCTGGTTGATTTCTGGGGTGAATGACGTGCTCAGCAATTGGTCGAAGGCTGTTTTGGATATCGAGTCAGCCTTTTCGTTACGCCCGTTGATCATTGGCACGCTTACGTTGGCGGTGATTTGGTTGATCCTGTATTGGCTATATCGGCGTAGGATCTTTATCAAGATCTAGCAAGTAGCCG
>JBEBHM010000762.1:0-4101 GCA_040080875.1 Pirellula sp. | reverse complement strand
GTACCTTGCCAAGTTTGCGGTGTGGGAAGGAGCGGCGAGCATTTATTTGCAGCACGCTTTTTTGCCACCGGTCCCTTTCTTTGTGCGTTAGTTTGGTATCCTTTTACGCTCGTGGGTAACCAAAAAAAAGCCCAATCCAAAATCGCTCCGTTTCAGTTTCCCTATCGCGTTTTTAGTCAAATCAAAAACGCTGTACTCAACAAGAATCCATGTCCAGCAATCCATTCTCCGATGTTTCACCTGCCAATCCTTACAGCCCAAACAATTTCAATGCGCCACCGGAACAGGACGGCTACACCAAGCAGATACCAATCATCGGGATCTTGAACATCGTGCAAGCGTGCTTGGAACTGTTCGCTGGGGTCGGGCTCGGAGGCATGGCTGTATTTATGGGCACGATGTCAACGGATCCGAAGTTCGCCGAGGCGTTGGAGAAAGGGAATGTTTCCCCCCAGTTCCTGGTTTGGGTCTATTTAGGAATTGGATCGGTGATTGCGATCATCGGGGCCATGCGGCTCGTGTCTGGGATCATGACGCTCCGTCGTCGAGGCCGAATCTTTAGCATTGTGGCATCGATCGTCGGACTCGGAACAGTGTTCACCTGCTATTGTGCCCCGTCCGCGATCGCATTGGCGGTCTATACACTCGTTGTGCTCATCCAGCCATCCGTTATGGCAGAGTACGAACGCGCTAAGCAATCGAGTTAAGTTTAGTGACCATCGCAAGTTTTCTGCGACGAGCGAATAGATACGTCCCGCATGTGGCAAGAATGCTGAAACCAATGATCGACGATGGTTCAGGAACTGCGGTCGGAGTAATCGTGTATTGAATTGTATTTAGTAATGCATTTGTCGTTGTGGGAATACCGCTTGCTAAACCATTGTCTTGGCCTGGAAAAAGATTTGTATTCGAGTTTGCAGCCAACTTGTCGAGGTCCAACGTGAAATTGTATGTTCCAGGCACAACACCGGTAGTATTAGTATCAAGAAACAGAGTTGCAAGCAATTGTGGCGTTGAGTTGATTACAACTCCAAATTCAAATGGATCCCCTTCGATGAACGTATTCTTGACGGTCGAAAATACGGTTCCAAGTCGGTTGCCCATTTGGTCCTGAGCTGAAGGCGTCGCCTGGTTAAGCAAATGGTTGATGCAGTCCGTTGTGAACAAACCTCCGGTCCCATCTCCTGCACCTGCCCTTGCTTGAAAGTCGATCGCATCAAATCGCAAACTGGTGCGAGTCACTGACTGTGGTGGTGTACCGCGAAGAAGCGTCGTCGGCGTTAGATGCAAGTGAATTTGAAACGTTAATCGTTGACCTTGCGCAACAGTTGAACTACTCGGAGTAACCGTATAAACCAAATCGCCTCGCGCAAAACCACAAAGTGCCAATGCAAATAAAAGAACTGTTAACAATTTCATTCGACTAAACCTCAACGAGAATCGCAACGCATTGAATGTGATCGGACGCTATGCTTTGAATATTGTACCGAATTTCGCGTGAGTCCGCTGGTTGGAACAACGATAGAGGAGGTAAAAAGCGAAGAATTACCCCCCCCTTTGGATTAAAGGCATGAGCCTTTCGCGACGGCTCTCGTTTGAGTTTTACAACAAAAACTCGTCGGTCTTACGGTCGGTCAATTGGTCGCTAAGTTCTGCATAAAAGAGATCTCGGCCCGAACTACCCGTCATTTTGTCTTGAACTCCGTCATCGAAAACGACCATTAGTGCGTCAATCGCTGCGGCACGATTTTCGTAGCTGTCGACGGCATTCCAAGCCATCAAAACTGCGAAAAGTGCGTCGTCGTCTGAATCGACATCCGTTCGACCGCCAACTAGCACGTCATCGCTACTGCCCCCCGTGAGTCGATCGAGCCCGATTCCACCGATTAGAAGATTGCGCCCCTTTCCGCCAACCAACGTGTCATTGCCGGCATCGCCGAGCAACACGCTCGGTCCGCCTCCCGCCGCCAAATGGTCGTTGCCCGATCCACCATGCACGATTGCGGGTGATAGTACGTTGCCGGAAATGGTCAGGTGGTCATCTCCATCGCAGAGATAAGCGATGATTTGACTAAACTGTCCGGCGTCGTATGTCGAAAAGCCTGCGGTATAAAATCTGCATGGACGCGTACTCGGTCTTTGCCAACCGCGTTTACGCTAACGTGATCGCCGGAATTGTTATTGGTTCCGACGATGTAAAGCACACCATTGTTGATACCGATTCCAGTGATCACTGCCAAAGTTGACAATTGATGCTCCCCAGTATCGTCATCGGTAACGGTTAGCGTCACTGTGTAGACGCCTCCAGCGGCATAAATGTGCGAACCGGAAACGCTCCCGAAACCGGCTCCCTGGACTAACGTCACCATCTCTGGGGCACTCCCGTCTCCCCAATCGACCGACACCGTGTGTGTATCCAGGGTTCCAATATCTGTGAACGCGCCTGTTACGTTGACTGGTTCTCCTTCGTTGCCTTTGTTCTCAAAGGTAGCGTCGCTTACAAAGGAAGTAATGACGGGAGCGACGTTGTTGACCCTGAGCACCGGCGAAGTGCGTACGTCACTGCCGAGATCGTCGTCATTGATAGTGATGTCAACCGTGAACAAATCGAAGGCGGTTCCAGTGGCCGGATGGTCGTCAAGAAACAGTCGCGAGGTAGAAAATGTCCCCAACGTTCCATTGATGGTTAAGAGCGTCACGACGCCATCGCTCCAGACAGTGGTTCCCGTAAACGTCTCAGTGAGCTGGCCCAACGCTGGGTCTGTAAAAGATCCGCTGACAGTCACCGATTGCGATTCGTCGATCGCCGATTGGCTGAGCATGATGGGATCGATCGCGGGATCGACGTTGTTGACGGTAATGCCGATGTCGTCGCTTCCGGAGTCGTTGTCTTGGTCGACGATTGTCACCGTAATCGTGTAACCGTCGCTGGCGGTTCCGGTTGGATTGTCATCTCGGTAAATGTGGTTAGCGTTGAACAGGCGCACACCAGCTGACAAGGGCACGACCGTATCGGTCGAACCATCGCCCCAGTCAATGGTGACCGAGTGCGTGTCAAGAGTATCGATATTGATGAAGCTGCCGCTCACACTGAGCTGTACCACCCTCATTCAAGTTACCACTAACAAGCGCCAATTGAACTATCTCGATCGGAATGTTGTCCGCTTCGACATTTTCGAATTCGCTAAAATCGACTTGAGCTCCCCCCGCATAAATGACCGATCCAGCTCCCGTTGCAACGGGAGTGTACGCGCCAATCAACCCACCGCTTTGAAGCGTCAGCAAATCGTTTTCCGTCGTGATTCCGTCGATTCCAACACCGGCGATTGTTGTCGTCATCTCGCAATCCGATGTCACCATCATTGGCGGCCAGCAAATAGTTGTTGGGCTCTGGAACGGCGGCCCCAAAATGCTGCAAATCGAACCGCGTAACAATAAATGGATTGCCACGCGTGTTGGAACCTCGCCGGATCACGTCGCCGCTTGCCAATAGCCGTTGATCGGCAGTTGATGCTGGCATGGAATTGGATTCGTCCGGCGTATGTACGTAGCTGAACGTGTGAAATGCTTCGTGAGTCGCTGTGTAAGCAACGCGCTGGGCAAAGTCTGCATTAAATGCAGCCGTGCCCGATGGGCCTGGCGTGTTTCCAAAAACATTGTTCACAAAGGTCAAGGATGCTTCGTCCGCGTTGTTACCCGTTTGCGCACCGAGGTCGGCAACCGCCGCACTTCCAAACAGACCGCCTGGGACCACGTTCATACCTGAAGTGACGTTTGCAATGAAAACATATGCGTCGAACTCGCCGTTGGCGTCTCCAACGTTGACACCCACCGAAGTGGTCGCATCGGCCAACGAGGTGGCCGCGCTGACGACGACGTTGATGTCGAAAGGCTCAAGCGCCCTTTGCACCAGCGGAACCACGGCGTTTGCCAGCGCGATCAAGTCGTTGTTGTCCACATCGCTGTCCAAGTCAAAATCATAATTCAGCGGCGTAAAACTCATCGGATCGCCGTCACTGAAAGGACTGGGGTTGTTGTTGCCATCGGTTCCCATGTCCGTTCCTGTTTCGCTGCCAAAAATATCGCGAAATGTCTCTATTG
>JBEBHM010000112.1:0-15421 GCA_040080875.1 Pirellula sp. | reverse complement strand
TCCCACATCGAATCCGCGAAAGGTAAGCTCCAGACAACTCCGCCTGAAGTCTTAAAGAATGCCCTGCCATCGGAAAAGGACGCCCTGCAGGAGCGGCTAATGCAGGGGAAGTTGATCGACGAATTGCGAGGAACCGTCAACAAATTTGTAGGGCTCTATGGCGGACTTCCGGGCGAGGACTTTCAAGCTACTGTGAATCAAGCACTTTTCTTTGGCAACGGATCGATTGTCGATAATTTGCTGAGGCCGATGAACGACAATCTCACCCAACGAGTAAGCAAGCTCGTCGATCCGAATCAAATTGCCAATGAACTTTATCTCGCCATCCTTTCTCGACCGGCAAACGAAGTCGAGCGGATGGAAGTCGCGACGTTATTGTCGCGAGCCGGCGAGCTGAGAACACGTTCGATTTGCGAAGTCGGCTGGGCTCTGTTGTCGAGCAATGAATTCCGATTTAACCACTAGTTGGGAGATACTCCATGAGATGCGATTATTCTTGTCGATCCGCAGAACATGTCCAGCATCGTCGCTCGTTCCTAAGCGGCATAGCCACTGGAGCCGTTGGGGTTGCCGCAGGCCTAACTCCGGGACTAGGTGCACTGCTTCATTCCAACCCAGCGCTTGCGTCGCATTTGAAAACGGGGAGAAAACGGATACTCAACATCTTCCTGCATGGTGGAGTCAGCCAACTAGAATCATGGGACCCTAAACCTAACACAGATACCGGGGGGCCTTTTCGGGCCATTCCGACGACCGTGCCGGGAATACACATCAGCGAATTGCTTCCGTATACCGCGCAACAAATGCATCGGTTGTCGTTGGTACGAAGCTTGAATACCAAGAACAATGACCATGGTCGCGGCCAAATCGAGATGACCACGGGAAGGAAACGGATACCGGGTACCGACTATCCGCATCTGGGAGCCGTCGTTGCAAAATCGCTGACGCCGGAAAATTTTCCATTGCCAGGGCATATCTTGATTCGTGGAGCTGGTTCGGGAAATAATCCTGCTGCCTACTTAGGGCCCAAATATAGCAGCGTCGTAATGAACGAAGGCAAACCGCCAGAATACACCGATCGCCCCGAGTCGCTATCGGTCGAATCGGATCAACGAAGAAATGCGCTTCGCGTTAAATTGAATGACAGGTTTGCAGGCCGACGCCGTACAGCCGATACCGATTCGTATACGTATTCGTACGACCAAGCCCTCGATCTCCTGGCAGCTCGCGATGTCTTTGATGTGACGCGCGAACCCAAGGCAGACCAAGAACGATATGGCGTCAGCGAGTTTGGGCAACACTGCTTGTTGGCTAGGCGACTTTTGGAAAAGGGCGTTCCGTTTGTGCAAGTCAATCATTCAAACTACGACACGCATCATGAGAACTTCGATTTTCATATTGAACAACTTGGCGAGTTCGATCTCCCTTTTGCCTCGTTGGTGTCTGATCTTGCAGAGCGAGGAATGCTCGAGGACACGCTGGTATGCGTGATGTCCGAATTCGGGCGCACTCCTAAAATCAACGCTCGGTACGGCCGCGATCACTGGGGAACCGCATGGAGCGTACTCCTGGGTGGGGCAGGTATCCAGCCTGGGGCTGTGATTGGCAAGACGAATAAGAATGGTACGGAAGTTGTCGATCGCGAAGTCGACCATGGCCATTTGTTCCATACCGTTCTACAAGCCCTCGGTATCGATTCCACCGGAGAGTTTGACGTGGGTGGGCGGAATTATCCAATCGCGGATCCGGCCAAAAACTCCATCAAGGAGTTGATTGCGTGACCACCGAAAAAGACAGCAAGCCCGATTCAGAGAAAGTGCAGCTCGAGAACGAGTACAAACACTCGCGGCCTTTGACGAGTTGCACTTGGGACCCAAAAGGGCGATACGTATTCTTCGGAGCAGAAGATAATCTTGTGCATCGTTACGACCCTGCTTTGAAAGCGTCAATCTCTTTTGAGGGGCATGATAGCTGGGTTCGTGCCATGGCGGTATCAAGCAGACACGACCAACTGGTGACCGGTGGCTATGATGGTCGACTCATTTGGTGGCCTATGGCGTCCGACAAACCGGAAGCGATCCGTATCATCGATGCACATCAGGGCTGGATCCGGGCGCTGGCGATTAGCCCAGACTGCGCCATAATTGCAACTTGTGGCAATGATTTGATGGTCAAGCTTTGGAACGCGGTCGACGGGACGCTCATTCGTGAATTGCGCGGTCATCAATCGCATGTTTATAACGCCGCGTTCACGCCCGACGGCTCGTCGTTAGTTTCATTTGATTTGAAAGGGAATCTCAAGGCGTGGGATATAAACCAAGAATTCACGATGCGTGACATCGCCAGGATCGAATCGCTTCACAAGTACGATCCAACATTTCGAGCCGACATCGGTGGCGCGCGTTGCATCGCATTTCGTCCGGATGGAACACAACTTGCGATCGGCGGAATCACCAACGTGACCAACGCTTTTGCCGGAATCGGGGATATCGCGATTGCCGTGGTGGATTGGAAGCAAGGTTCCGTTGCTCAATTATTGGAAGCCAAGGAAAAGATTCGCGGGGTCGCTTGGGGGATTGCGTATCACCCTGACGGTCATTGGATCGCATCGGCAGGTGGCGGCGGCGGAGGTTGGCTGTACTATTGGAAAGGCAACGAGGCGAACGAGTTCTTCAAATTCAAACTCAAGAATGATGGTCGAGGTATGAGTCTCGCGGTTGACCATCAGCGATTGGCCATCGCACATGCCGACGCTCACCTACGCATCTATCGTTTGAGTACATAACGTTCTGACAAATGAACTCGGTTGGAATTCCGGAGATTGCAGATTGCAGATTTGAGATTTGTTTGAGATTTAGGAGGAACGGACACGCAGACGTATCTGCAAAACAATTAAAAGATTGGCAACTACCGGCCAAGCAGCATCGTTGACAAAAGAATCGTTGACAAAAGAATGGCAGACAAAAGAATGGCAGACAAAAGAATGGCAGACAAAAGATGATTACTCTACCACCTCAAACCGACCAGTCTTTGCGGAACGAAGTGCGGCTTGAACCGTTGCTGTGATCATTCGAGATCGATGTTCATCTAACAACGTCGGACTCCCCTCGTCGATCGATCGTGCAAAGTTGTCCATCAGCAAAAAGTCGTTGTCGCTCCCAACGCGCTGATGACGAAATTCCTTGGCTGGTTGCCCTCGATAATAAATGCCGACTTCTGGACGCGCCTCGGCCACAACTAAGGCTCCTTCGGTCCCTGTGATCGATAGCTTGATCTCGCCGATATCGGGGTGACTCGCAGCACCAATCCTGCCGACCGCCATCGTCGCAATCATTCCACTGCTCAATTCAAGAGTGGCCGTTGCGAAATCCTCCACGTCGTTATCGACGTTGACTTGATGAAATGCTGTCGCAGACCGTGCATAGACCCTTTGAAACTCGCATCCCGTGACCTGCTGGATGAATGCCAACGCATAGACGCCTTCGTTTTGAAGTTCTCCCAAAGGCTGCGTCCCAACGGCACCGTCTGAACCATCTGCGTGAGCCGCTCGCTGAAAATCCAACCACGCGATGGGAGGCTCTCCAGGTTTTCGGCTCCCTTTGGGTGGACCAGCGTCCTTCGAAAAATAGAAATCGACATGCATAGAAATTGGAATACCAATCTGGCCGGCTCTTACAAGTTCTGTTGCATGCTGAATCGCGGGGAGCATGTTCCGGCTCCACATCATGAATCGCACACCGCTTTTTCGGACCGCTTCCACCAACCGGTCGCACTCGGACAATCGATTGGACATCGGCTTGTCCTGAACAACATGGATTCCCATCTGGGCTGCGCGAATGCTCAGATCGCAATGCCGCTCGGCTTCGGTGCTGACGACAACCACGTCAATGCGGTGGTCCAACAGCGCTTGCTCCACATTGCGAACATAGGGGATTTTCCACTCAACCGCAAACAATTGATTTCGCTCATGAACCCAATCAGGAACACCGGGATCGTCAGCCACCACAACCAATTCGAAACGTGGATGGCTAGCGACTCCTCTTGCGACATAATCGTGCTTGACGACACTCAGAACAGCAACGCGAAATATAGTTCTGTTTATAGAATCGCGACGTTTTGTGCTCCCCGTCGATTCGCTATCGAGGCTCATATGTGTCTCCTCTGCGTCGGACAGGGCATCTATGAGCTGCGGATTGGAGGACTGCATCTGCCAAAATGATTGCGTCTCTTGCATCAACCGCAGTAGACCGTGGCAATTGGTCTTGTTTAATCGATTCGACGAAAGCCCTGAACATCCCTACGAACGCTTGTTGTTCTTCTCTCGCGATGGTGGCCGATGGATGGCCTCCACGGTACAGCAATTGAGACTGGTTGTGATCGTCTGCGTAGGCCGCACCTGACGAGCCAATAAGCGTTATGCCATGGTATCCAGCGCCTAGCGGTAACGAATGTGCCAACGAAACGAGTGCCATGCCATCCGAGGGGAACGACAAATGCGTTTGAAGATCAACATACCGCTCATTCGAGTCCGCTATTCCGGGAACCCCGATCGCAAAAACTTCGGTTGGCAATTCTTCAAACCAACCCTGTGTCATATCCAATAGATCCACCAAATCACGTGTTGTCTGCGAAATCGTGAATTGTGTCAGAGGCCCATCACTCAAGGCTGTCGTTTGTGGAGTCCATGCATGGATGCGCAAAAAAACAGGTCGTCCCAATTTCCCGCTTTCCAATGCACGCTGGATCGCTACCATCGAGGGTCGGAATCGCCAGGAGTTGCCAACCATGAGCTTCACGCCTGCAGAATGACAGGCATTCAGCAATCGCCCCACTTCGTCCACAGAATTCGCGATGGGAGTTCGAACCAAAACATGTTTGCCTGCCATTGCAAGCTGGCAAGCGTCCGAAACTCGGCGAGACAACGGCGAACAGACCATTGCGGCATCCAATGCATCCGTGTGGTTTGCAAGCAAGTCTTCAAGTGTTGTGGCGATAACCCCATCTTCAAACCCTTGAAGCATTCCTGCGTTGCATAGTTCGTGATCATGGACGATCGCCGTGATTTCAAGTTCGCGGATTCTTCGAACCGCTTCCGCTAGCTGATAAGCTTGCGTTCCGCTGACTCCCACCAATGCCAACCTAATCATCAACGAGAGTCCCGATGTTGGAATTCGCACCCATACGTTTCACGCTTGAGAGCCCTGGCTATTTTTCTAGATCGTGTTTGGTTGAAATGGGAACAAACCAAATTGCAATCGCACCAACGATGAAGATCAAACTGGTTACGCGACCGATTTTGGCATAGTCACCTTCAAAGAGTTGAGTCAGCGTACCGGTGGCGAAAACTGTAACGGCCGTTAGGATGCGACCGAAGTTGAAACTCACTCCAGCACCAGCCGACCGAACGCGCGTCGGGAACATCTCAGGCAAGCAGTAGGGTAACCAGCCGAAATAGATCCCATTAAAGAACCCGAGCGCTGAGACCCACCAAAGAAAACTGGAATCGGTCGGATAAAGGTACCAAAAGGTGTACTGTGACGTGAACAAAGCTCCGAGGCTGGCAAACAAGTAAGTTTGTCTGCGGCCCATTTTGCTTGCGATCCATCCACCCAACAAGCTCCCCAAAATGCCCGTGAATGCTCGCGATTGATTTACTTGAGCTTTCAAGTATGGATTTGGCGGGACGACAGCTTGCCCAGCCTCGGCACTCCACGGGACCATCCAATTGGCACCGCCCCACCCTCCGAGAAGCGGAACGGTTGCCAAGGCGATTCCCAGCAAAGTAATCGCCAACATAGGAGGTCTAAATATGGCACCGCTCGTGATCGTCCCTTTTGGCTCGACTGCTTTCTCGTGTCGCGTAGCCAACCACTTAGGCGACTCAGGGACGCATATCAATGCAAAGAGTCCTAAGACAAAAGGCGAAGCCCCAACAATCATCATCCACTGCCAATTCGCAGGAGTGACCGCATACTGGGTTGCCAACATCGAAATCAAAAACAAACCGATATTCGCAGCCATGCCGATGATTCCCGCTGCCAAGGGCCGAGAGAGACTTGCCCACGCTTCGGCGACCAACGCTACACCGTTGGGCCAAATTCCACCGACGCCCGTACATGTCAAAAACCAGCAGATGCACAGCGTCATGGGGCGGTCAGCAAAGTAGGTTACGGCCGACATCGTCGAGTAAGTCAGGATGGCAAGCCCCATCCCTTTGGTGCGTCCAAATCGGTCCCCAATGACGCCAAAACACCACCCTCCCAAGGCGGCACCGAAGAGAAAGGAACACTGGGTCCATGCATACCACTGTGCGATCAGTGACTTCGAAGATTGAAGATACTTTTGATCGTCGGCACTCAATTCGCTTGAGCTGCCTCGTTCCTTGCTAAGCTTGTTGGCTGAGGAAAGTTTGCCTAAACTTTCGTAGCGCTCTTGATCCAATGCGCCGCTTCGATCCAATAGATTGATCACCGCAGGTTGCATCGCGATCGACGTAATCGACAAGTGAAAACCAGCGCACAGCCAACCCAAAAAAGCGGCCGCGAGAATCAGCAGACGTGAACGCTTGGATAACAAGCCATCCGTCGGAGCAGTCGTGAGGGAAATTGCAGCTGGGTTGGAAGATTCGCTCATGGATGCAGTTTTTTTGTTCATCGAAATCATCAATTGGATAAACCAGTATAAGGGATCGCGGCGAGTAGTTTCCGTTGTGGCGACTTTTGCTCCGCAAAATCGGCTATGGGCCGTCAAGCGGCAACGAGCACAGAGCGTCCTACTCTCCTTCCGCGAATTCCACCGGCTTGTCCGGTCGGATCGTTAGGTTCCTCGCTACCACAAGCGACCGTTTTTTTGCCATCAATTTTTCTGCCAATTCCATGAGACAGTTCGGCAAAAAGATTTTGGGGCAAAAACGTGCATCGTAGCTTGAACGAATTCCCAAGTACCCACTGCCGTTGATGTTCTCCGTTTGGACAGAGACCCTCAACTGGATTCTCAAGATGGAGACCGTGTGCTAGTCCAAAACTAAATACGAAGGTGGTCTATCTGATTCGTGCAATTGCGGTTTGGGTCTGCTATCATCCAACAACCGGACTCGATCCGAACTCGTGGTGGACGAACCTGTCGGAAGTGCCAATAGCCTTTTGATAGAATTGCAGAATCGCGATGGAACAAAGGGAAGCAGCTAACACCTCGATCGCCGGCCTAATTTAGAATTTTGTTACTGGCTCGAGGTAGCTGATTCCGGGCGTTCGTCGAAAGAATCATGCAGTCAATATTACAGGGCGACCCAGAAGCCATCACGCGACGCCTTCCGCTCGTGGCCCTTCCTGCAATCATCGCATGTATTGTGACAGCTCAGTTCGGCGGATTCGGAATTTTGACTTTCGTTCACTTATTTGCTTTCGCAATTCTTGCAGCGTCAATGACCGAGTACAAGACAGAAAAAGGCCTATGGATGTTGGCCCTCCTGTTTGCCGGTATCTGGTCAGGATTGATAGCGATGTATACTTAGAACCCTTAACCTCCAAGAAGAAGCGAAAATGAAATCAGCAATCACCATTACATTCCATTCACTCATGGCTGCGCTAGCGACGAGTGTTATGGCACAAGACACCACTGCGACTACCTCGCAGAAGCTTCCCTTCGTCCAAGACTTTCAACCGGCCCGCTATCTCGGGAAGTGGTATGAGGTTGCACGGCTCCCTACCCCGATCCAACCTTCGGACACGCTTGCGATCGCAGAGTATTCCGCCGGGGAAGAGGCTGGTCAGGTCATTGTCAAGAATTCGGCCTTCGACAAGACAGGAAGGAAGCTTTCGGATATTAAGGGGCAAGCAAAGCTGGCCGATGGTAATCCCCCAGGACGGTTGCTGGTCGCTTTTGGTCCATCGCTTCCAACTCGCCCGAATTACCACGTCCTTCACGTCGATAAGGATTACCGGTATGCCGTGGTGGGGGTGCCTGACCGTAAATCACTCTGGATTCTTGCGCGGGAAGTCCCGATCAGCAAGGAAACGTTCGTCTCGCTTCGAGAGATCGCTCAAAAGTCTGGAATCGACGTTTCCAAGTTGATCCTGGCGCCTTGGGACAAAATCCCAAAGAACCACGAAGCCGAACCTGACGGTGCAGCGAACGGGAGCCAGCCGAGTCCCGCAAACGCGAATCAAACGCCATCGGCGGCTGGCTCCCGTCGCTGACCTTGGTCGTTATTTCACAAGGTCCCCAAAGCCTAATGTTTTCGACCGACGAGACTGAACGACGATGCCAATTCGAATTCCGTTCATGCAATTGTTTGTTGGTATACTGAGCATTTTAGCTTTCGAGTTCTACCAGTAAGCGAATACAATCATGAGTTTGTTGCCATTAGTTCTTCAGCTAATCGGTGGAGCGATTGGCGGAAATGTCGCGGGATCGTTGATGAAGAACCTACACAAACACCCCCCGTGGCTGGACCGACTTTTTGCGGCCCTTTCAACTCTCGGCGCGGCCTTGACTGTGTTCGCTACGAGCGCGCTTTCGGCGCAAACGGACAAGTCGATCGCGTTGGACGGCGAGTGGATCTACGTCGAGGACCGTACTGTACGAGCTTTCGGCCGAGGGTGACTTGAGCGCCACGATCGGCTTCACCAAGGGCGGTAGCCCTCGCCGTTTCGAGTACAAGAGCGAAGCACCTGGTAAGTAGGTTCGGCAGTCGTTACCCGATTCGGAACTGAATCGGTTTGGGAAGACCAATCTGAAACGGAATGGACGAACAAATTCTTAGTCTACAATGGACTCCAGCATGAAAATTCTCTCCAGTCGACGTCAATTTCTCACCACGCTTGCGGCCTCATCCGTCGCTGGGGGGCTTCGAGCACAGGACGCGGCTGGGTTTCCACCGACGCGTCAGATCACACATGGTCCGGGATTTCATTGGTTCGGCTACTACGACAAATTGCAGTTCTCGCCCGATCATCGTTTCGTTCTCAGCAACAAAGTCACTTTCGAGCACCGGTCGCCCGCGCCGGAGGATGAGATCGAGATAGGAATGATCGATCTGCAGGAGAAGAATCGTTGGATTCCGCTCGGTACGACTCGTGCATGGAATTGGCAGCAAGGATGCATGCTGCAATGGATTCCAGGGACCGCATCAAAGATCATATGGAATGATCGCGCGAAGGACCGATTCGTCAGCCATATCCTGGATGTGGATACCGGCGACAAGCGGACTATTCCGAGCCCGGTCTATGCACTAAGTCCCAATGGCAAGGAGGCAGTCTCCTGTGAGTTTGCTCGCGTCGCCGATTGCCGTCCCGGATACGGTTACGCCGGTATTCGCGATCGGTTTTTTGATGACATGGCACCTGAGGGGAGCGGTGTCACGCATGTTGATCTAGAAACAGGCGCCGAGAAACTGATCATCAGCCATCGGCAACTCGCTCGCGCTGGGGACGTTCCCTCAAATCATCCCACCTCCAAGCATCATGCTTATCACTTGCTTTGTAGCCCGGACGGGAAACGGTTTATTCTGTTGCATCGGTGGACGCAGCCCAGGGGTGGACATCTCACGCGACTCATCACTGCTGGAATGGACGGCAACGATCTTCGCATCGTCATTCCTAATGGATACGCGTCGCACTTCATTTGGCGCGACGCAACGCACATTCTCTCGCAAGCGAAAGGCTGGCTCGGCAACGATGCATGGGGCAATTTTCTGTTCGAAGACCGTGATGCGGGCATCGTTGAGGAGATCGGAAAAGGAGTACTCGATAGCAGCGGTCACATAACTTACTTGCGAAACAACGAATGGATACTCAACGACACCTACCCCAAAAGCAACCTTCGACTGCAAATCCCGCATTTGTATCACCTCAAGACAAAACGCCGAATCGACTTAGGCAACTTTCCGTCGCCACCGTCCTACCAAGGGGAATGGCGAGTGGATAACCATCCGCGACTCAGTCGCGACGAACGCTGGGTCTGCATCGACTCTCCGCACGGCGATCAAGGTCGCCAGTTGTATTTAATAGACATCAGCGGTGTTGTTTGATGCAGTGGTGTCGTTTCACTCCCTCCTTTTTGATCGGGCTCACGACCATGCGACAGCGACGCTTCCAGTGGACTTGTTGGTTCTTGATTTCGATGTTGCTTGGCCTCAATGCACTGGCAGAAAGCCCCATCGCAATAGAAAACAAGCGAGAGGGAGCCAGCGACTGGCAACTGACCCGCGTGCGGGTCGATGCAAGCGAGTTTCGCTCACCTTGGATCGAGGGTTATTGTTCCCGCCAAAGTCTCAAGGCTGGCGAAACCATCGATGTATTTGTCTCAACAAGTCCAACGCGAGCATTCAAATTCGAGCTGTTTCGGATGGGGTACTACGCAGGCAGTGGCGCTCGGCTCGTGAAAACCATCGAACGCGTCGAAGGGAAAAAGCAGCCAACCCCAAAACCCGGCGACAAGGACCTGCATGAATGTCAATGGGATGCAAGCTTGTCTTTGACGATCCCTGCGGACTGGCTCAGCGGCGTGTATCTTGGACGGATGACTACGATCCCCGAAGGAAAAGAAGCTTATTGGCAGAGCTACGTCATCTTCATTGTCACGGATGATCGCCCCGCAGATGTGCTGTTTCAATGTTCCGACAACACGTGGCAAGCATACAACACTTGGCCAAGTAAGTTCTCGGTCTATACTCACCCCAAAGGCAATCAAGGCCCATGGGCAGATGTTAGTTTTGATCGACCCTATGGTCGTGAGGCTCAATTCAAGGGAGTTGTCAATGATCCACTCAGCGTTGGTTCAGGGCAGTTCTTGTCCCTTGAATTTCCACTCGCGTATTGGCTGGAACAGAACGGCTATGATGTCGCCTATTGCGGCAACAGCGACATGCTCACTCCCGATCGCGGGCTCAAGTGCAAAGCGTTTATTAGCGTTGGCCATGACGAATATTGGGATCTTCGACAATTCAAAAGCGTCGAAAGCATGCGGGATGCTGGTGTCAACTTGTTATTCTTGAGCGGCAACAGCGTCTGCTGGGTCACGCCTTTTCGAGAAAGTGCACGAGGCATCGCCAATCGTATCATCTTCCGTGGTGGACCTTATGGCGGAGACACCAAAGAGGCGGAAGACCGACACCGAGATCATGGACCATTTCCATTTCGAGGTCCCGATGAAGGATTCCTGATGGGAGCTCGCAACGTCGAGCCAGTCAATGGTGGCGGGGATTGGAGCGTTACCAAGGCAGAGCATTGGATGTTTGAGGGAACTGGAATGAAAAATGGCGACTCGATCCCTGGTCTTATCGGTTGGGAGTATCATGGCAACCCAGCCGCGATCCCAAGCCTGGAAGTGGTTGCCGGCGGTACCGCATGGCAGGGAGGCGTTAATGCACAGCAATGGACCGCCACGATCTATCAAGGTCCGAAGAAAAATTTTGTCTTCAATGCTTCGACCATATTCTGGTCTCAAGGCCTTAGCCTTCCGCCAGGTCACACGTTGCCATGGTCGCATTGGAGTCGCCCCCACGGTCCCGACAAACGGGTCCAACAAATTACCCACAATCTCCTGCGTCATGCCATCCGTGGAGCACGAGGAGAAAAGTAATCTCCTAAAACGCGAGAAATCAACCCAGCCACTCAGGCTTGAAGAGCAGTACCAGTCCCAATGCCAGAACGACACACCCACTGGTGAGTTTCAGCCATCGCCCCTCATTTTCCTGAAGCTTGCGATGTCCGAGTGTAATGATGACGCCAGCTACCATGAGGGAGTCGTCGAACATGTACGCAACAATATACAACCCGATGTAGGCATAGTTGATCCAACTAGGATAGCCTTGCATGCTTAAAACTTGGTTGTACAGTGCAGGAAGTCCTGCCGTACAAAGTAATTCGATGATGTTGACTAACACCGCTAGAACGACAGCTCCTGCGATTGCTCCGAAGAGATTTTCCGCCATGACGATTTTTCTAACTCGTTTAAAGATGTCAGGCTTTGCAGACTCAGGAATGGAAAGGGAGATCCCCTGTTTCAGCGCGAAGAAATCCTTGACATGAATTATTCCTACCACAATGGCCAGGATCGCCAATGAAACTTGAACCCATCGCAGAAAGCCAACCAACAATAGGATGTTCAGCCAAGCGGCCATAAATGCAAAGTAGGCGAGACCACTGACGACGACAAAGGTTCCCGCGACAGCCAATATCTTGCGACGATCTCGAAGGTTGACCAACACCGAAAGCAAGAACAGGAGCACCCACATGGCGCATGGATTGAACCCATCGACCAACCCAATCAACAAAGTGAACAACGGCATGCCTAACCTCTTCGCATTCAGAGAGCCTAGCCATGGCACCTTGACCGAGTCCGCAGATTCGTCCAATTCGGTGGCGTTTGGATCTGGAATTTCGAGCGCCTGGGTTGTTGTTTCATTTCCTATTCCCAATTCGGGTGGCTCTGACATCTTGGGTGATGAAGTTGAGTCTTGATTTGGATCTGTCGAGGCATGGTACGACACGAGAAACGTCTTGCGAGTGCGCGCCATCCCAAGCGTGGGTAACTCGCAATCATAGGTCCAACGCTTGAGCAACGTGTCGATGCGTGGACCAAACGTCCCCGCGCTGTCAAAACCTACTAAAAGTTGATTGCAGATCCAAAATCCAGGAAAGCTAATGCCACCAATTTTTTGAGACGCGATGAGTTCTGCATATCTTGAGTTCACCTCTTTGACGGCTACATCCAATATTTTGACTTTTATTCCAGGATAGCGCCAGCTAAAGTCAGGCAGGAACAGTTTGGCGTTTGCACAGCGCGAACATCCTTGACGAGTAAAGACCTCCATGGTGCGAAGGGTATCAAGCCGCTTCTCCCAAGTCGCCGCATCGGCACTTCCTTGCGCAGTGCCATTCATCCCGTATAAGAAAGGCAACTCCGTCGGAACAACTTTGTAAGCCGCCGCAATCTTGTCGAGTCGTTCTCTCGCCGAAGGTGATTCATCCAAGTCATAAATCCTTATCCCCACCCCGCGCATCGACTCGACCAGTTTCTTAACCGTTTGCACTTGCTCAAGGTGCATCGGATGACTTGAACTGCTATAGAACTCCATCGCGACGCAGCGGACCTTTTCCGTTTTTGTCGAAGTTTTTGGGTCTTGGGCTGCGATCTCCGATGTGCCTGTCAGGACGAGAATCAGTCCATACACCACTCGTAGCAAGAAAGCCAACGGGTTTCTAACCCCGCAGGTATTCGCTGGGTTCTTCATCGAAAACGGCTTGACGAATTCTCTAAGGGGTACGATCGTTCAAAGTCCTGTTTTTGGCGATGTATCAACTGCTTATGATGCGCAAACAGTTCTTCATCTGCAATCGGTGTACCAATGTCGCATTACACGAAAGTAGCAGGCACGCTCCGCCGTGCCGTCCGCATGTCCAATCCGCCTAATTCTGTTGGATGGCACTTAGTATGTGACTACTACATTGACTTTTGTAGGATGTGTCGCAATATGCCAGATTCAGGACGCATGTGTCAATTTGCGACAAAAATAAGGACACTTCTCGCCGAACTCCACCATTTTCGACTACCGGTAGCGGAACGCATCAAGCGTTTCGTTAGATTTGCGGGTGGTGCGAGAGCTTCGAAAGCCTTAAACGGCTTCCGCTACCAGAAAGCAAGCGATTGTAGAATTTTGGTGGTGATAAGCGAGTGGTGTCAATAAAAGCCCTATCTCTGTAGCGAACTGCCACTCGTGCTACCGCTGTCAGAGGACGCGGATAAGCGTCGTGCACAAGGCCGTCTATTACACGACTTCAGAAATCACTTGGGCATGATCAAGCAGTGGATGTGGACGGCCGGTAGGATCTTGCAGTGTGGTGTGTGCCCACTCGACTCCAAGACAATGATAAATTGTTGCAAACATTTCTTGGTATGTTACAGGACGCGACACGACCTTGGCTCCCATGCGATCGGTTGCACCGACAACGCGTCCTCCCTGGATACCTCCACCGAATAACATCGCTGGGCCAACTTCGGGCCAGTGGTCACGGCCACCCTCTTTATTGACTCGCGGCGATCGGCCAAACTCGCCCCAAGCTACCACGACTACATCCTCCAGCATCCCTTGCGCATCCAAGTCCGTTAGCAAAGCGAACAACGCATGATCGACGATGGGCATGAGATTCCGCATGCGGGGAAAGTTTTTGGAATGCGTATCGAAGTCGCTAAACGATACGCTGACGCAGCGCACACCGGCTTGTACAAGTCGTCTGGCGAGCAATAGTTTTTTGGCAGAATGAGAGTCCTCGCTCGTGTAGGATTTTTGTCCTAGGTCCGACGTGATTGGCGTATACAACTCCTGAATCGAACGAGGCTCTTGATCAAGGTCCAACGCTTTGGCCAACCGCCCGGAAGTGAGTATGCTGACGGCTTGTTGGCTAAATCGGTCCATCGCCTCCATAGCGCCTCGATCGTCCAGGTCGCGACGAAAGTTGTCGAATTGTGCCAATAGCTTCATCCGGTCTTGGATTCGCTCGATCGAAATCCCATTGCTCAGCGTTAGCTCGAGGGTACGATTCGGGCCGAGTGCTGCCAACTCGTTCTTCATCCCTGGTTCGAGTTCACGATGGAAGTACTTGGACATGTCAGGACGAAACGGAGAGTAGACCTGACCAAGAAAACCAGGTCGTGCGCTATCTCGTACCATCGGACGCCCCTGCATCATATCGACGAAGAACGGAAGCGGATCGCTGGGCGAACCTTGTAGCTTGGCTAGCACCGAACCGACCGCAGGGCGGCCACCGATGGATTTCAAATCATTTGCCGGAAATCCTGATTGGCATTGGAATGCGTCATGTGCACCCGCAGATCCAGTCAAGGATCGAATGAATGCAATTCGGTCCGCAATGGCGGCCACCTTTGGCATCAATTCCGATATGGCGAATCCAGGGAGCTTGGTTGAGATGGGGCGGAACTCACCGCGGATTTCCTCCGGAGCCTCTGGCTTGGGGTCAATGGTGTCATGCTGTGGCGGGCCACCATCGAGATGAATATTGATGATCGATTTGCGAGTCGAGGAGCCATTCCCCAACGCCTCAGCTCGCAACAAATCGACCAATGTCATTCCCAAAAAGCCCCCTGCGCCAATGCCGATAACCTGGCGCCGAGAGGGTGGATGCAGACGAGTGGTGGGAGTTTGATCTGACATGGCCACAAATGTAACCGATCTTTGGTTGCAATTGCAAGCAGATTTCCATGCCGGTCGTCGAACGGAACCGGGAGTCGAAGTCAGCCCGAATGGGTGGTTTTCGGCTACCTCGCGTTCTGAACGCAATAAACTCTGGCGGCGGTGCGAATCAGCAGTCTGTCACCCGCAATCGCTGGCGTCGCCATGCACATGTCATCTTCAGCAAGCTTATTGGTGCGCAACACTTCGAGTTGGTCGCTTGCCTTG
>JBEBHM010000761.1:0-4104 GCA_040080875.1 Pirellula sp. | reverse complement strand
GATCTGAACTCGGTCGTCGGGCGAGTGAGCACCGAGGATGTTCGGGCCGAAACTGATCATTTCCATTCCTGGAAATTTGCCACCGATGATTCCACACTCCAAACCTGCGTGGCAGGCCGCCACGTGCGGTTCGTCTTGAAACATCTCAACATACAACGAACGCATCAGTCGAACAATTTTGCTTTCCGGCTCTGGCTGCCAACCCGGATATTGTCCGCCGACCTCAACGCTACCTCCCAGTTGTTCTAACACAGAAGAAAGCGAGTCGGTCAACGCATCGCGTTCAGTATTCACAGAACTGCGAGCCAAACACATGATGGACATTTGACCGTTCTCAACCACGACTCTCGCAAGATTGTTGCTCGTTTGGACCAAACCTTGAATGGATGGGCTCATACGATGGATTCCACTCAAAACGCCGTGAACCACAGACACGAGAGTCGCTTGCATCTTGATTGGCAAGACATCTCGCGAGTCAGAAGTGCCCTTTTCGCAGTCGATTTTCAGGTTCGGATCCGTAACCATGTTTTCCGCTTGGATCACTAAGGATTCGTGTTGGATCCAATCCAAGAACGCCTGGCAATTTGCATTGGGCACGAAAACAGCGGCTAGCGACTCGCGAGGAATTGCATTTCGCAAACTTCCTCCTTCAAGACGCGCCAATCGCAGGCCGAACTTTTTCGATGCAATGTAGAGCAGCCGGTTCATAATCTTGTTGGCATTGGCACGTCCTAAGTGGATTTCCATGCCCGAGTGCCCTCCCTTGAGTCCCGAAACATGTATACGAAATGGGCTTGCATCGCTCGCAACTGGTTCGGGAGCATAGGCTGCCATTGCCGTCACATCGGCACCCCCGGCGCAGCCAATGGTTAATTCGTTGTCCTGTTCTGTATCGAGATTGAGCAAGACTTTTCCTTGAAGCCAAGTGGAGTCCAATTCTTTGGCCCCAGTCATTCCGGTTTCCTCGTCGATCGTAAAAATACATTCCAAAGCCGGATGGGATAAATCCTTGGACTCAAGCACGGAGAAAATCGATGAAACGCCGATGCCATTGTCTGCCCCAAGCGTCGTCCCCTTGGCCCGTACCCAGTCTCCGTCGACAAACATCCGGATACCTTGGGTGTCGAAATCGAAGGCGGTGTTCGAGTTCTTTTGCCAAACCATGTCGATGTGAGATTGCAGCACGACCGGGGTATGCGATTCGTAGCCTAACGTGGCAGGCTTGCAGATCAGAACATTGCCGAGTCGATCCGATCGTGTTTCCAGGCCGAGCATTTTGCCCCGCCCGACTACAAAGTTGCTAACCGCGGTCTCTTTCTTGGATCCTCTAGGAACCGCGTTCAGGTCGACGAAGGCGTTCCAAAGCAAGGTCGGATGGAGTTGTCGAATTGCGTCATGTTCAGTCATGAACTTCTCCTTTGGGCTCGGGAAGGAACATACCTACGATCAAAGCGATCACCGCCATAGCGGTCGCGACGTAGCCAGCAGCTTGAGCCATGAAAATCGGAGTTACCTTGTCTTCGCCTCCTGCCAAGAAAGGGGCCACGATATTGGAGGTAACGACAGCCATGCTGGTTCCGACCATGCGTCCGCCCACGTTGGTGGCAAAACTGCCTCCGGTACCCCTCAGATGCATTGGGAATACTTTGGGAAGGTACTCGCCGAAATAACTGAACTGCGCCACGGTTAGCAGACCGCACAATCCGTAGGCCCACATAAAATTCGAGCCACCCGACTTATACAACACAAAATAGGTGACCGGAATGATGAGCAGCGCGGGAACCTGAAATAGCTTAAGCGTCAGCACGCGACTTAAGCCGACGATGATACAGATGGCCAGTAGGATCCGCCCGATGAGACCACCCATTTCCTGTGTCAGCTGCACTTTTTCCCCAAGCTCCGAGACTTGCTTGATGTGGGGTGCTTGCTCTTTGTTGTTGGCGATCAGTTTAGCGCGGATCTCTTTTCGCTCGGCCGAGTCTGGGGCTGTTTGATCAAACTCTGCGTTCAGCTTTTTGGCTTCACCTCGCAATGGCCTCAGAGCGGCTGCTTGTTGCGACAACTCGGGCAATCCAGGGGCGATCACGCGCGGAGTCAATTGCAATGCACCGAACGCAATACCGTACGCACAAGCCGAGAGCGCGGCAGTTACGAGAGTAACCCGTCGGAACTCAGGAGCAAACAGCGATGAAATTCTTGGACGCTTGAGAGTGCCGGCAGTTTTCTTTTCTTTCCAAACCCTCGACTCGGGCACGAAGGGTAAGAGCAAGGCGATCGGAATCGCTGGGAAGATACCAGTCATCAGTAGAAATCGCCAATTGGCAGGGTCGGTCGCGTTGGCTGGCAGCGGCAAGCCCGGATTCCAAAACCCTTTGCCGTGGGTGGAGATATAGGCGCTGACCAACGTCACCAGTACGCCCCCAAGCGAAGCAAAGGCTTGCGTGATTCCTAGCCAACGTTCCCGCTGTTTTTTGTCCTCGAAAACTTCCGCGAGCCACGTGATGGCCGCCACAAACTCGACGCAGACTCCGATAAAGGTCGTGCTGCGAAAGAAAATGAACATCGGCAACGAAGTGCTGTAAGCGGCGAAAAAGGGTGAGAAAGAATACACAAAGATCGAAGCCGCCATGACGAATTTTCGCCCCAAACGATCCGTCAACGCCCCACCGATGAGTCCGAAAACGCCCCCGCAAAGCGCCGAGATCCAAAGCAGTCTCCCTGTCCACATGGAAACAGACGGGTGATTGAGCGGGACATCAAGCAATTCCGCGATCGCCGGAGGAGCTGCCAGCGGTGTCATCAGCAACTCGTACGTGTCGAACAGAAAACCAATACTGGCGATGATGATGATCAACCAAGTCGTCAATGAAAATTTCGAAGTGTCTTGACTCATGTTTTTTTGAGAGCACGGGAGTGGGGTGGAGGTAGGGGCTGATTAATATCTCATGTTCCGCCGGTTTTGGTTAGCCGTTTCAGTGCTTTCTGCAATTTTTGGAAAGACATTTTAATTTTGCAGGGTCTTGAAACAGATGCGTTCACACGGACCACAAAAAGCAGATATACTAGCCCAATTCTCAGGCGGTCCCCCAATTCTCCGGCGGTCCACTGAGTGGCCCGCCACGAGCCAAAACCAAAGCTTAGTCGCGAATGAGCTCGACCGTAACATCCTTTTTACATCATCTGTTCGCATCCATCGAGCGTGCTCGCTCGCTCGAACAACTTCTCCAAGAACCGTTGGGATGGGCACTCTCACAATGGAACGTGAGCGGCATCGTGCTCATGGTGGCATCCAAAGGAGCCTGGAAGCGTACACTCCAATTGGGAAAGGTGTCTACGGAACCTCCGGATTGGAATGTTGCCAGCGAGTGCTTGGACTCGCGTAAAGAAATCCGTTCGGCGCTTTGGAGTTATTTTCCGGTCCCAGCCAGCACCATTAAGGATTTGGTGGTGTGCTGCCAGCCAGCCGCCGGTGCTTCCCTGTCGCCACTGATCGCTGAACAAATCGGGCTCATCGCCGCGGCCATCGACAATTGGCATCGACAACAGCAAAAATCCCGCGATGTCATTCGACTCAATCAGATTCTGAACGTGGCCGCCGATTGGCATTCGCATCAAGACCTCGACCGCTTGCTGCAAGATATTGCGCAGGCTGCCACACGGCTCTTGCGATGCGATCGAGCAAGCATATTTTTGTGGGACAAACCGTCGCGTGAACTCGTTGGTCATCCGGCCCTTGGAATCGAGGGCAAGCCGCTTCGAATTGCCGACGACAAAGGCTTGGCTGGGGCCGTCCTCAAGAGCCTTCAGCCCAGGCGTTGGGACCGATCCGATCCTCATGATGAAGTCGATCGGCGAGTGGATACAAGCAGTGGCTATCGAACGGATTCGCTCTTGGCAGTTCCCTTGATCGATACACGTAGCAAACCGATGGGCGTATTCGAAGTCATCAATCATACCGAAGGCCGGTTTGACGCGCAGGACGAATCCGACTTGATCGAATTGGCGCGACATGCTTCAGCCGCTTTGGCCAACACGCAACAGTTGCAGAGGCTGGTACAGACCCGTGATCGTTTGACCAAAGATGCTCAACAACAAGTTCAATTG
>JBEBHM010000111.1:0-15431 GCA_040080875.1 Pirellula sp. | reverse complement strand
CCAGCGTCAATTGGATCGGTACTACGAAAACATCGGGAGTGGCAGGAATCCATGATCATTCGATTGAGCATGATCGCCGCCATCGAGGGAGTTCAGGACGTCGTGTTGTCCAATGCGAGTTGGCTGAACATGGCCATTGTCGCTGGAGTTTTATTGGCGATCCTCACGCTCTTTTCCTATCGGCGCAGCGCAATGCCAATCGGGCTTAAGCCCATCGGAATTTTACTGCGATGTCTTGGGATCGCCACGCTCTTACTTATTTTGCTTGAGCCGCTTGGCACCTTGGATCGCCCCAAACCGCAGGCGAATGTGTTCGCCATCTTGGTCGATTCCAGCCAGAGCATCGATGTACTTCGAACGGATCGAACACCAACCGAAGTAACTAAAGTCGAAGAATGCATGCGAGACGATGCGGATTGGCAGCGGAAACTAAGTGACGACTTCCGCGTGCGACGCTACATTTTCGATACGGTCGTCGAACCCGTCGATACGTACGAAGGGCTCGAATACCGAGGAAACGAATCCGCCTTGTACCGTGCGTTGGGCTCGATCAGCGACCGATTTCAAGGTCGACCAATGGCCGGCGTGTTGCTGTTTTCGGACGGCCAAGCCACCGACACTCCATCCGTGGCAGAACCGTTCAAGAATTTGGGATTCCCAGTTTACCCTGTCGGGGCGGGCAAACTATCTCATAGCAAAGATCTGCGAATTGCGTCGGTCACCACTCGGCAATCTGATTTCGAAACGGCGCCTGTGACCATCACAGCAAGCATTGCGCACAGAGGCTTTGGGACAAAGCGAGTTAAGGTTGACCTAATCGATTCAGACCAAAAAATGGTGCAGTCCCAGACGACGGTTCTTAAACAAGATGATGAACTGGTGAATGTCGAGTTTCGATTTCGGCCAGAGAAATCTGGCGTCCAAGGCTATCAGATTGTCGCGATGCTCGAGGAAGAAACAGCAGCCCCCAAGAAAGACGATTCAGAAATAACCGAACAGACCGGCGATGAACCGATCGACTCTCACAAGGAACTGACGCTCGGAAATAATCGTCGTTTCCAAGTAGTCGATCGCGGACGCGGCCCCTATCGTATTTTGTACGTGGCTGGTCGACCGAATTGGGAATACAAATTCTTAAAGCGAGCACTCGACGAAGATGATGAAATTCAGCTTACCTCGTTGATTCGTATCGCGAAGAAGGAACCCAAATTCAGTTTCCGCGATTCTCGCGTCGAATCGGCCAATCCATTGTTTTCCGGATTTGAGGATGTCTTGGAGGAGGAAAAGGAAAAATACGATGAACCGGTGTTCGCCAGAATGGGACGTACCTCCCAAGATCAACTCAAAAAGGGATTCCCCAAGGACGCGGATGAACTTTTTGAATATAGCGCGATCGTTCTCGATGATTTGGAGCACGATTTTTTTTCGGCGGAACAACAGTCGTTGCTCCGTCAGTTCGTTGCCGTTCGCGGCGGAGGGTTGCTCGTCCTCGGCGGCCAAGAGTCGATGCGCGGCAAGGGATTCAAGAATTCAGTCTTGAATCAGATCTTGCCCGTTTACGGTGAAGATGGAGGAGTTACCGAACCGACAGCACCGACTCCGTTTGGAAGCGTTTCTGCTATGGCCGAAGCAACGGAGACTCCCAAGGTGGAGTTCACTCTCACTCGAGAGGGTTGGCTTCAGCCTTTCTTGCGTCTAGCAGAGAACGAAACTGCTGAGAAAGTACGACTCGAGCGAATGCCCCCCTTTGAAGTATTGAATCGAACCAAGGGCGTAAAGCCAGGAGCTTCCGTGTTGGCGGAGGCTAAACTCTCGAACCATGAGACCGTGCCTCTGTTGGCGACTCAACGATTTGGCAAAGGGCGGACGGCCGCGCTCATGGTCGGCGACATGTGGCGTTGGGGGTTGCATCACGATGGCCCCAAAGATTCACCGCTCGGCCAATCTTGGCGACAGATGATTCGTTGGCTGATGTCCGATGTGCCAAAGCCAATTCAAATGAAGCTCAAGTCAGACGCAAGCGAGAACAACAAAGCATCGGTGATTCTGGTCGAGGTGAACGGCACTGACTTCAAACCGGTCGACAATGCACAAGTCTCCATCTCCATAACGACTCCTAGTGGCAAGGAATCGGTCGCGCTCGCAGAAGGGTCGGCTACAACGGCGGGCCAGTACGAGTCCACTGTGGTTGCCGACGAAATGGGTGTCTATACGGCAACGTCCGAAGTCAGAGCGTTGGATGGCTCGTTGATTGGGACTTCGCAATTGGGTTGGGTATATGAGCCATCCGCAAAAGAATTTCACGAGATCGGTACGAATGATCGAATGCTCGAGTCGCTCGCTTCGGAGACAGGTGGAGAAGTCGTCGATATCGATGATTTGGACTCCTTTGTGGCGAGTCTTCCGTCCAAAAAAGTGCCGGTCACGGAAAAACGGGTCTTTCCATTGTGGCACCAAAGCTGGGTTCTGCTCTTTGCGCTCGCGTGCCTTTGTATTGAGTGGGGAATGCGGCGCCGCTATGGGATGGCTTAGTATGAGAATTTTTATGATGGCGATCGCGTTCGTATGCTTGTGTTGGCAGGATGCCAGCGCCCTTGCGCAAGCGGAGCCCGCATCTGAGTCCGCATCCCGTTCGGTCTTAGTGATTATCGGTGCACCTGGCGAACCCGTTTACTCAGAAACCTTCCAACAATCGGGGGAGCGATGGAAAAGTGCATTGCAAGCTACCAGTCATTTTTCGCTGATCGATGGAACGGATTCATCAAAAAAAGGAGATGCGACCGACCATGCGAAAATTATGGATTGGATTGCCAATCGCTCGGAATCCAAGGAGCGGTGGCTCGTGTTCATAGGACACGGAACCAGTGATCGAGATGCGAGCAAGTTCAATCTTCGCGGGCCGGACATTTCGGCTGATGAGCTATCGAAACAGATATCCAACCAACCTGCCAAATGGGTGATCATCAACTGCGCTTCCAGTAGCGGCCCATTTATCAACGCATTGTCGGGCAAGAATCGTGTGGTGATAACAGCCACCAAAAGCGGTTCCGAACAGAATTACGCTCGATTCGGCGAGTACTTGTCTCAATCGCTACGCGATCCGACTGCCGATCTGGATCATGACGAAAGCATCTCCATTTTGGAATCATTTTTGGCTGCCTCGAATCGCGTGGCTCAGTTTTATTCCAACGAAGAACGGTTGGCTTCGGAGCAAGCGTTGATCGATGACAATGGGGATAAAAAAGGAACTCCAGCAGCCTTCTACCGAGGAGCGAGACCGGTCAAAGCTCCCGCGGACGGTTTACAACTTGATGGTCCGATGGCCAGTCGAGTCATTGTCTCGACTTTCGGCAAAGCCCCCGTTTGGACTGCGGAACAGCGAGAGAAGATCGAATCGCTCGAATTGCTGGTTGAGGAACTGCGAAAAAAAAAGAACGACATGAACGAAGACGATTACTATCAACAACTCGAACACATCTTCTTTCAAATCATCGAGGCCCGCACGTAGGTCCGCATCTCCGAGGCGGACGTACTGGCGGCTAAAACCCTCATCTCCCGCACGGATCCACAATCAAACCCGTTGTTGCGCCGAAATGGAATCGGTGCAGCGAGTTTTGGTTGATATCGAATACCAGCGTCTCGGAGAAACGCTGCTACGGCGGACAACTTACTTCAAATTCGCATCGAGCGACTTTCGAATGATGCTGGCCCAAAGTTTGTATCCGTCGGCGTTCTGGTGAAGCATATCTTTGCCGAACAACTCGGGACGAGGTTCATTCTTGTCCGTCAAATACTTGTCCTCGGTCCGAACGAAAAACACGTTCGATTGACTTTTGGCCATCGTCTCAAGCGACCGATTGGCTTGTTGGATCCTCGACCAGTGTTTGAATCGCGAAGGAGTTGGTGTGACCGCGACTAAAAAGATTGGGACATTCGGTTTGTGGCTTCGAATCGTGGATATCACAATGCTCGACAACCGAACGATTTCCTCTGGAGTCTTATCCAGTTCACTCCCGGTGATATCATTCCCGACGAAGATCAATACCGCTTTATAATCGAGGCCATGTATTAATTGCGGCGAGTGGATTGCCAAGTCACAGTATTTGGCTCCACCATAAGCCCGGCGCAACATCTTGTACGGTGCCAAGTCATCACCGATGGTGTTCCAAAGTCGAAAACTGGAACTACCCAGGCACAGAATTGCATCGGGGCTTCCTTCCGAAGCATTCCCTCGGCTCAGTTTCGTGGCTTCTGCTTTCCATTTTTCAGATGCCTTCGCATACCGCGTCAAATCGTTCTTGGCACAAAATGCCAGATCGGCCTCCGTCAATTTCTCGGCGGGCTCCTTGTCCTGACCTATGGCGCTCAGGCAGGAGAACAAGAAAATAACTAAAAGATGCACCGAAGCAAAAACCCAGGAATGATTCGAAATTCTCATCGTAGCAAAATCTTTCGGTGTTGAAGCAATTGAATGACTTGCGAGGCCAACTGCTCGGGAGTCTCGGAGCCACCCGCAATTTCAAGATCCGGATTCTCAGGAGCCTCGTACGGGTCCGAAATCCCGGTGAAGTTCTTTATCTTACCCGCGATGGCTTGCTCATAGAGCCCTTTGGGATCTCGCTCCATGCAAATTTTTAAGGGTGTGTTGACGAACACTTCGAGAAAATCTCCCGGTTGCCCTTTGGCCTCTACCCAAGCTCGGACCCGATTCCGATCGACACGGTACGGGCTGACAAATGCCGTCAAGCAGATAAGGCCAGCCGAGACAAATAACTCGGTCATGGCTCCAACGCGTCGGATGTTCTCTTCTCGATCTTGCGATCCAAACCCCAAGCCAAATCGTTGAGCAAATTCCTGGCCGTGGATTGGTTCAAGAAGGTTCGGCCCTGCACATAGGCCATGCCGCACATTGTCGCCGTCTAGGAGGAATGAATGTGCACCGCGATCAAAAAGCATCTGATCGACGATATTCGCGACGGTGCTCTTACCCGATCCGCTCAACCCCGTGAACCAGACCACGCATCCGCGGTGCCCATTACGCTCCATCCGCTGTTGTTTGCTCACGGAATGTTCGTGCCAAACAACATGCGGATTTTGAGACATGAGAGCTCGCTAGGTTAGACTCCGGTGCTCGATGCCAAGAACATTCGTTTGCTGAACACCCGTGTGAAACCAACATTATTGGCTGTCGAGTTCACGCCTGCTAGAGGGAGCGCGGAAATTTGCCGTGTTCCGGCAGTACCACCGGTCGAGCCGGGATTCGCCGCACGGAAATTGAAGTCGTTTGGTTGTGCGGCCGTTACCGTGTAGCTTCCCGAGTCGACAGTCATGAATTCGTAGTTTCCATTGTTGTCGGTCGTGGTCGTTCGCGTGATCGGGGTCGTTGAACCGGTCGGGGTACCGTTCAGTGTCATCGATATGCCCACAATACCGGGTTCTGTCGATTGACCGGTGCCGTCGTTGTTGCTATCGATATACAAGCGTCCCGAGATATTCGCGGACACAGGTAGCGTAAGTGTGGTTGTTACCGACGATGAGTTGTTGGTTGGAACCGAATCGTTGGTCGCGGTAACTGTTACCGAGTTGGTGATGGAGCCCGTGCTAGTCGCAGGGACATTGGCCAGAATGGTAACAACGGCTGTTTCACCAGGGGCTAACGTCGGGATCGTGACGTTTGCGGTATTGTTGGCTCCGCTGGCCACCGTCCCTGCCGTCGTCGAACCGATCACGGAAGTACCGGAAACAAAGGTCAATCCCGCTGGGAGTGTATCTGCCACGTTCACGGAAGTGGCCGTCGATGGACCATTGTTGGTAACGTTCATGGAATACGTTACCTGACTGCCCGAAGCTATCGATGTCGGGCCTGACTTCACAACCGTCACGTCGTTCTGACTAGTCAGAGTCGTCGTGACAGACGCCGAATTGTTATTGGTGGGAGTCTCGACGGAACTCGTGTCGGTCGTGCTGATGACCGCGCTGTTGACCAGCGCCGCAGTCGAACCGGGCAAGATCGCAGCAACGATAGTGAGCGTACTGTTGCTGGCAGCCGCATTCAAGTTCCCAATCGCAAAGACGATATTGTCTGGATTGGCAGCGGTTGTGTCGGAGGCACTCGCCGGCACCGTGACAGGTAGGCTGTTGAGAGTCGCACTAATAATGCGGATTCCATCCGGAATGTCGTCCGAAACTTGAACGCTCACGGCATCCGACGGCCCATTATTGGTGGCAGTCATCGTGTACGTTATCGTATTGCCTGCAATCGCCGTGGTCGGGCCATTCTTTAGGACTGTCAAGTCGACGGTACGAGCCGCGTTGGCTGCGATGGAACTGGAGTTATTATTGGTTATTGTCTCTATATTGACGGCCGTATCGGTCGCGGAAATCGTTGCGACGTTGCTGAAGCCACCCAGGGTTGCGTTAAGTACAACGCCCACGATGGTGATGGTGGTTTGTGCTCCCGTGCCAACGGCCAAATTACCAACGTCGATGGTCAAGTTATCTGGGTTCGTTGCGGTCGTATCCTGCGCGGATGCCGGGATCGTTACAACGTCGGTGTTATCGCTTGAAACAGCCGAAATGACTCGGATTCCGTCTGGCAAATCGTCCACGACGCGCACCGTCGTTGCATCAAACGGTCCATCGTTGCGGGCAAGGATCGTGTACGTAAATGTCGATCCGGGTGCGGCGGTAGCTGGTACCGTTGTCGATGCAGGATTGGTGACAATAGACTTGTTGACTGCGAGATCGATGGTGCGGACTGCATTGGCCTGAATTTGACTTTGATTGTTCGTAAGCAAGACGTCGCTGTTGGACGATGTGTCCGTCGACGAAATGGTAGATGTGTTGGTAAACAAACCAGACGTTGTCCCCAACACGACAGCGGTGATCGTGATCGTGGTTTGATTGCCAGCCCCTACGAGCAAATCTCCCACTGTGACCGATAAGTCATCCGGATTAGCAGGCGTCGTGTCCTGAGCAGACGCTGGAATGGTCACGGTATCGGTATTGTCGCTTGACGTGGCAGTCAATACTCGGATGCCGTCAGGAAGATCGTCCACGATTCGTGCGCCAGTCGCTCGTGATGGTCCATCATTGCGCGCAATGACGGTATACGTAAGCGTTGAACCCGGAGCCGCAGTCGCCGGAACTCCGGTGGATGCCGGATTCGTCGTTATCGTTTTGACCGTTACCAAGTCATTCTGCAATTGGACGGGCAACGATACCGACGCATTGTTGACGAGTTGGCCCGTTTCCGTTCCCAATCCTGCAATCGACACACTATTGACGATTGCCGCTGGCGCTCCAGTACCCGTCGTAATCGTCAATACTTCAGCGATCATCGTATAGGTACGTTGCGTTGTGGCACTTGCGGAAAGGCTGCCAACGTCGATCGTGATATCGTTGGGATTGGCCGCAGTCGTGTCCTGTGCGGACGCTGGTATGGTGATGACGTCCGTGTTGACGCTTGAAACAAAGCTAATCACTCGCAATCCATCGGGAACGTCATCCGAAAGCGTTACACCTGATGCGGGCGAAGGTCCATCATTGCGAGCGCTGATCGTATAGGTAACCGTTGCGCCTGTCGCCGCAATGGTTTGAGCTGTTGTCTTCTGTACGGTCAAGTCAAACTGGGGCACCAATCCAATGTCGAAACTAAGATCGCTGTTCGCATTGGTGTCACCATCCGTGGTGGGCGCCGTTCCTGCATTGAGCGAAACCAACGAGGTGACAACACCCGTTCCGACCACGTTCGTAGCTTTGTTGGCGTTATTCAGCCCTCCAGGAACAGTCGAACTAACGACGAAACCCGCCGCCGGGGCTCCGGTGCCAAACTGGCTACTTGGAATCACGACGAAGTACCTGCCAGGCAACAAGTTGGAGAACGTATAAACACCGGATGAGTCGGTGGTCGTTGTGATGGCTGCGTTCAAACTATCCAGTGTCGGAAGGTCGGTTCCTGCGTTGAAGGCACCGTTGTTGTTCGTGTCGCTGAAGAGTTGCAAAGTGACTCCCGAGACACCAACTTCCGTGGGCGCAGTCGTATCGAATAGACCATTGTTGTTTCGATCGCTAAAGACCTGATTTCCGATGCTCATCGGCGTCAAGTTCGCAACATTCTGTGTGACGACCGAAGGGCCAAAGGTACCGATGTTGTCAATAATCGCATCCGCCGCGTCTGGGCCTGTCACCTCAAACGTAATTGCACCCACATCCGTAAAGTCTGCGCCGGTGCCGCTGCTCGTCGTGAAACTGGAGAAAAGTACATCCAATGTAGCCGAGGGAGATGCACCCGACGTGGTTGGGATCGGTACCGTGATGGATGATGCATTGGCCCCAGAATTGATGGTGATCACCAAGTTAGTGTTCGCTTCTCCACCGATAGCGAATCGAAACCCATTGGCCTGTCCGGCAGATGTCAAATCGATACCGTTGCCCAACACGAACAATCCGTCGTTGTCCAAAATTTGCGCGTCACCGTCCGGGCCGTCGTATACGAGACGACGGGTTCCATTGGAACTCGCTCCCACATCAAACGCAAGGAAGTTGGTGGTGGAAGGCGTGTCCGCCTGCATTGCAATGGTACCCGACGTCGCATCCACAAACATATCTCGCTCCCCACCGATTGCTTCCGCTGCGGCCACTGCCGAAAATGCCGGTGGTGAGCCTGATGAAGGCGATTCCACGTCTTGAGCCGTGGTGTCAAATGTGTCGATCGTAGTAAAGATCGATCCTGAAATCTGAGATGGCGTAACGACAATGGTTTGAACACGCTGTGAAGAACGCTGTATCAGCCCAGACGAAACGCTGGTCTGCACCAAGTAGTAAATGCCCGCTGTATTGACGGAGAAAGAATATAAGCCGGTTGTAGCGGCAGACGTGGTCGTGCCCGAGGCAATATCGTCGCCCGTACCATTGTCGAATGTCCCGTTCCCCCCGTCGCGGAAAAGCGCAATTCCAACCCCCGACAATCGCGGATCAGCCCCGTCGATCCCGTTTTCCGTTGTATCGTGAAATACGGAGCCAGTGATATTGGCATCCATCAATTGACGTCCTTCGAGCAACTCCATCCGCAATCGGCGCCTGTTTCGGGCTTTGCTTGCGTCCGTATCACGGTTCGAGTGCGATCCGCTCAACAAGTCATAGAGTCGATTTAAAAGACCGGCCATTTCAATACTCCATCTGAGGCTCGGTGGAGGGACGGAGTTGGCTCACCGAATGAAGTGCGCTCAACTGCCAGCTTCCCTGCCGACGCGATACTGGTTGAATTTGCTAGTTCGAAGGATTGCGGATTCAACGAGTCAAGGGCTCAATAGATTTCAATTCTATCAAGCCCTCGATGAATCTTTTGATTGCTAGCGAATCTCAGGAATTTACCATCGATACTCGCCACCAAGACTCAATCCTTGTATCCAGTAATCGGAATCTTGGAACGCAAACCTGGGGTTCAAGAACGCAGTTTGTGTCGGATTCTCTGGTGGAAGTAGGTTTGGATTAACGGTTGTATCGATTTGGTCCCCTGGGCGAACTACGTTGCTCCAGTAGATGAAGGTGTATCCGGCTGTGAATCGCAAATGCTGTGTCAGTTGGTAGCCGAGCGTCGCTCCCAATTCAGGCACCATCCCGAATTGATCTCGAGTGAACGTGCCACTGTTGGTTCGTTGTGCTAGCAATCCACCGTTCGCGTTGGTGACATTGGCTCCTTGCGTCGTTTGTGTGGTTCCGCCGATGACGACTTCTTGCCGTGTGTTTCCAATTCCAAGTCGCATCAGCATATCTAGCGACCAGTAGCCTCGTCGACCCATCCAGTGCATGCCTAGCTCTGCTCCATTGAATTGATTTCTGGTGCGGAAGCTATCATTGATGATGAAACTGCCTGGGTTGTTGGTGCTGAGTGACGTCAAGTCTTCTCGCATCGTCAAGCTCTCCTTGAGCTGATAAAATCGCCACCCCAAAGTCGCATCAATTCGCGATTGCGAAGGTACCGGTCCGCATGAAATCGGCGAAATCCCGCATCCGCTGCTACAGCATAGCAGTCGACGAAATCGAACCGCCGCGCTGTCCAGCTTCGAGGTCGCTTCGGTGCGAATGCGACCGGATAGCAAGTTCGGGAAAGCAACCAATTCGGAGTCTTCCATGCCGGTGATCGCGTTGTAAAACGGTCGAGCCAAAATCGGATCGCCCGTGGACTGTCGGTCAAAATTCTCCGTTTTCGTTCCAAATCCAAAATACTCGGCTTCGATTCCTAAGTTTGGGTTGTTCGCAAACCACCAACCAAATCGAACTCGTGTTCCATTCATGCGATCGCTGAGGATATCGTTGTTTCCGCCATAAAGAGTGGTCGCGAGCGGTAGCACACCCGCTTGGTTTTGAGCTGTCGGAACCGGCGAAGTGGTTACCAACGCTGGAGTTTCCATTCCAGATTGATACCACATCAAATATTCGACGCTGACCCACCCATGACTGGGCAAACAAATACAAAGTTGACGTCCATCAAATCCACCCGGGTTGCACAAATCAAAACCCAATGGATTGCCACAACTGCTGACACAACCTGTTGCACAGCTATCGCAGCCCTCACCGCCGCACGAGGTACAGCCTCCTCCGATCTCCGCAAGTCCTTGATTCGGATCGTAGGATTCACCTAAGACCACCGGCTCGGAACCCTCATCGTATACCACTTGATCCACTTCGCCTTGCGAGAGCAAGCTTTGTGAAACAGACCGGCTCACCGGCCTAGCTGGCCGAGGTACCGAACTCGATCTCGCAGGGACGACTGGGTTTTGGGCGACTCGGACCTGGGGCGAGCCGACTCGTCCAGAAGTTTGACTCTGACCGTAGGCATTGCCAGCGGACATCGCCAATACGAGTAATGTTGCGGTTAAGCGATTCACGACTGTTACTTCCATGTATTGAGGCCTGAGACTCGCGCCTAACGTGCCTGTTCGACGCAAGTGGAAATCTTTACCTAAGCGGAATACTTATCCCGCTCTTCGTGTATCGAACCACGCCGTCCGAAAACTTGACCTGTTCCGAAGATATTTCCAAATAAGAAAAGTTTGCGCAATCCTCGCAAACCACTCAAAAATCGCATCCGCCCCAGTCGCACAAGTCAATCGCTTCATCCGATAGCAAGCAAGCGATTTCGCACTCCACTAGATATAGCCAACGTCCATTTTCACTAACCAGACCTTGCGATGAAATCGTAGAAACGGTACGACCCATTGCGTTGACCAGTTTTCCATCTGCGGCAATCTTCATCAGTTTCGATACACAGGATTCGGGCGCTCGCAAAAGCCTGCCGCCCGATCGGGGACATCGAAGGAATTCCAGTATCCAATCCGGCACGACTATGTTCTCTCAGCTATTGAAATCGGCGAATGCTGCTTGCGTTTTTGCATGCCTCGCATGTAATACCCAGCTTGCATTGGGTTTTCAGGTCCCGTCCAACGAAGCACCCAACGTAGCACCCAATGTAGCTCCCCAATCTGGAAATGCTACGGACAGTTTTGCTAGCAGTGCGCCCGTGATGACATTTCTCGACCAAAATGGTCAGCTCTATGGTCGGTACATCATCAATGAAACCGTTCCTCAACTTGCTTATACAAAAAAACAAGTTACCGAAAAGGTCGGGCTGCCAGTCACAGTGACGGAAAACAAAACCGTCTCGCAAGTCCAAAACACGCCCATCTACTCCTACCAACTGCAACTTCGAAATGTACCCAATTGGAATCCGTTCGCGTCACCGCAACAAGTTTGGCAATATGTCCCTATCATCCAATACCAGCCAAGCTACACCCAAGTCGTCCAACCCGTTACCTACGTCCGATACGAGGAACGAGAGATTCAAAAGATTGTGCCCGAGTTGCTGATGCAGTCCACGCAAATAAAAAAATACGCCGATCGCCCGATCGCAAACACACCTAGTGGTGGAAACTTGATCGCTTACAACACCAACACCTATTCCGCACCAATAGGAACCGCCCCGCAAGGGATCATAGCGGGCAACCCTTATCAACAAGCAGCTCTCGTGGCCCAAGCCAATCGAAACACTTCCCTCGTCCCCACTCGCCCTATCGACTATCCTACTGGCCCCAACGGAAGCGCGAATGGAAATCAAAACGCAATGGCTCGCAACATGGTGGCACAAGTTCCCGCTCCCTATTATCCACCGACCAACGCCTCCACATCGCTTGTGAACCCCAATGCTTACAATCCAAGCATGGCGAATTATCCAAGCCAAGCCTATGCCTACAACACTTCTACCCCATATCAGCCGAATTCAAATTGGACCAGTAACCAATCCTTCGGCTATCCAGCTGGTTATTCGAATGCAAACACAGCGCTTGCCACTACGGCATCGCGTCCGACCTTTCAGTGGCCGACCTTGAATCCGGGAGTCGGCAGTCTGTTCCGTTCCAGCCTATTCGCCAACAACCGCAATCCGAGCTACGTCGCTTCGAACGCGCCTGTGTCTCAGCCATTCCAATGGGGCTCGACCCAATCTGCCGGTTTTCGCCCAAATACCAGCCCCTATGTGACCCCGTCAGGCGCTTGGGGCCCAACTAACGCTTGGGGCCCAACTAACGCTTGGGGCATGGTGCCTAGCAACAATTATCGCGACCCCATGCAAGGCGGTATGCAACCCACGGAGATAAGATAGTACTGCTCCATTTCTCCAATTACCATTTTTTGCAGCACTAAATGATGGTGCGCAATTCCGCCGTAGCGGAACGCGTCAAGCGTTTCGACAACGCCTCGATAACCTTGACGGTTCCCACTCCATGCGAGCAGAATTGCGCTCGCTCATACAGATTCACTCACTGAGTCACACCTATGAAATCAACAGAGCCACGCCCTTGGGTGCTCGCCGAATCGGACTACGAAACCGTCAAAGAGTCCAACATCCAAGTTGCCGTGTTACCGCTGGGGGCCACCGAGCCTCACAATCTGCACTTGCCGTATGGTACCGATCTCTTTGAAGCAACCATCTTGGGCGAACACCTCTGCCAAGCCGCCTATCATCGCGGCGCCAAAATCGTCCTGCTCCCAACGATCCCATTCGGTGTGCAGACGAACATGCGCAAACTACCGCTGGCGATCAATGTCAATCCATCGACCTTGAATCTCTTTCTTGGGGACGTCGTTCGATCGCTTCGAAACAATGGCATTGAAAAGATTGTTCTGCTCAACAGCCATGGTGGAAACGAATTGAAATCCTTCCTCAGAGAAATGGCAGGCGAGGGCATCCAGTTGTTTCTGATCGATTGGTTCAAAGTTCTAAACGATGTATACAAGAGCATTTTTGAACACCCCGAGGACCACGCCGGTGAAATGGAGACTTCGTTTGCGCTCGCCTTCTTTCCACATCTTGTTCGTCACAATGCCGATGGGTCGCTTCGAGCTGACGAGGGGGCGGTTCGGAAAACTAGATTCGAAGCTCTCAATCGCGGCTGGGTTTCCATGACCCGACCTTGGCATCTTCTCACCACCAACACCGGCTCAGGAAATCCACATTGCGCAAGCCCCGAAAAAGGAAAACAGTGCATGGAGTTGCTTGTCGAACGCTTGGCCGGGTTTTTAGTGGAACTATCCGAGAGCCCAGTCGACGATGCCTTTCCCTATTAAACCAATCCGGCGCGATTGCGATTTCTTACATCGTCGGTTTTCGTTCCGCAAAGTGAGCCCCGTTGCGCAGAGAGTTCAACCCTCGGTTAGCAGTTGGACAATTTGACGATCTTCGTCGGGTTCCACAGAACGCATTACCAACTCGACATGGTCCGATTGAACGTTACCCCAAATAGGAGTACGACACATCGACAGTTTTTCGGCATATGCAGATGGAGTCATCGACTTCGGAAAGAGCTGGAGGACGCTTGAATCCAATTTAGTAAATGCCCACACACCCGCACCGATTCGAACCGATTTTCGCAATACAACAATCCGATCGATTTCGCTACACGCTCCCAACTGAGTTTCCAAGCGTCTTGATCGGTTCTCCAAATTCTCCACACTCGTGGTCAAGGCCGTACCAATAGGTATCGTCCGCCACTTTTCGACCGTCTCTGTGGTTTGAAGAGTTTTTAGCAACATGGCTTTAGTTGCGCAACTAGCACTCCACCCCAACGAATCCGCCAATCGTTGAAGTGCTTCGACCGCCTGTTTCGTTCCTAATACGATTCCGCTCTCAGGACCACCCATCAATCCATCACCCGGTACGATCAAGAATTCCGTCGACTTGTTCCAGCAATCAGAGAGCATACGACATGGCAATCCAAGTTCCGCTAAGTCGTTGATGGACCCATCGATCACTATTTCGATGATTGTGGCACCCGATTCCATGGCGGCAGCTTGGGCGCGTTGTCGATGTTCGATTCTGGACTCTTGGCTCGCCGAATTGGGGGACGCCAAAAGCAACGTTGCGTTGGCCGACCGGAGCGATTCTTGGAAATCCACTACCGTACAATCTTGCGTCGAACCGATCTCAACGACCTTGGCTCGGACCGAATCCAGAATAGTTCGCAAATTCCCTGCGGGCATACAACCAGCTTGGGGAAGACGAATACAGTCCATCCGAGGTAGCACCCAAGATGGATTCTCCGTCGACTGCTTCATCAATGCCACCAAATACAACGCAATCGACATGTTGGGCAACACCAATGCCGCAGGAGCACCTGTTACTCCCATCAGCATGTGCTTTAGCTGAGACTCGAGTTTGTTCGTCTCTGCAAACTGGCTCTGAATGTACCCATGCATGGCAATGACCTCTAGCGCCATGCGATGCGTACACCATCGACTCGAAAAGAACTCGCCCGTAGCATTGATGCCGGGATTTAGGCCTGGCTGTGCATTTTGCATCCAAGGCTCCGAAATGCTCTCCATCCATCGGCCAGCTTGCTGCAAAGCCTGCTGCAAGTTTGCGGTTGGCAGCTGGTCTTTAATCCCAAGTTTTTGCGCAGCGTCCTTTAGGGCAGTGACCCATGCTGGATGCGCAACCAATTGCGAAAGCTGTTTCACAGCGTCGATAGGAATCAAGTCTTTGAACGGCAATGGAAATCGCATGGTATTCTAAGGGTAAGTAAGCCTACATTTGCTCAATTGAAATGATCGGCTGCTCCCGTCGCCGAACGTAACTCGGGCCATCCGACGCACTCCTCGTCCCTCCACCGAGGCAATCGTGCCATTCCCATACGTTGGATGCATGACGATGTCCCCTTCTTCGAATCGATCGACTGGAATTCCATCGGGTGTGGTCGCAGCAGTGATTTCAGCAGCCGTTTTGAGAGAACTTCGGGGGAACTTTTTGTTTACGATATCTATTTTCGTTTCGACCGTTTCGTTGTTGATCAGCGAATCGAACGCTTCGCTTGGAATCTCTTGCGATTGCTCCCAATCTTCTTTGGGAATCGCTACTTTGGGAATCGCTACTTTGG
>JBEBHM010000110.1:0-15436 GCA_040080875.1 Pirellula sp. | reverse complement strand
CACGGTCGTTTGATACGAGGATTCATCGTTGGGAGGTGCAACAAAGCCTTTGATGAGTTTGTCGATCCGTTCGGCGTTGGTATTTCGGATGCGATAGACTTGTGTCGTGACTCCCAACGAGACATCCAATCGCTTGAGCAAATCCATGGCCCGTTTGACCATGTCCGTGTTGCCCGCGATGACGATGCGTTTACCAACTTGTTCCGCAAAGAGCCGCACCACGGAATTCGCTGTTCCTTCGCCGATGACCTGGGGTGCCAAGATTCCTTTGACTTGCTCGGTCAGGGTTTGTGCCAGTTGGTGTTTGGCCTCATATATTTGATAAACACCTTCGCCTGCGGGTTTGTCGATGATGTCGAGCAAGTCGGAAATCGTCTTGACGCTGGCGGCATAGTCCGTGATGACCAATGCATTGGTCCCCGCAATCGGTGCGATCGAAGCCCCTGCGCCACTCGTGAATGGCTTGAGGACCGTGCTGAGTTTCTCTGCTTCTAGATTCTTTAGGACAAAGACTTGGGTGACCACGGAGGCGGGGCCATCTCGCTCGACGGCCTGAGCTGCCTTGCCCGGTGTGGCGTATTTAGAAATGTCTGTGACCTCGACAATCCGCTTCCAACCGGCCGTGTCCGAGTCCACGATCGCCAGCCCCTTGGTCCGAAGCACGCTCCCAAGTAACAAGGGCAACGATGAGGCAGGAATGTCTTGTGGAGTTCGAATGGTAATGGTGCGTGCGGCGATTTCGTCGCTATATTCGAACCTGACTCCGATCCGTTGCGACACGAATCCAACCAACGCATCCAGCTTGACGTCCCCTTGGAGCGTCATCCGAATGAGCCCGGAGGGCGGAGGGAGATCTTCTTGACGCTGAGGTAGGGCGTTGATTTGTTGCCCGCAGGAAATGCGGCAAACCCAGACAACGAGCAACGCTGCAAGGATTGATAGCAATAACCGGGCAAACCGCGCCATGTTTCATTGATCCGTAATTGCATTGCTGCATTCGGTGACTTCCTACACAAAATTCCAACGGTTCTCTTAGCCAATGCCATCACACGCCGTCAATCCGAAAATGGCGATTGTCGATGTACGCTTACGAGCGTCGACTACTTCGCAGCAGACTTCTTGACCTTGTCAGCGTCAGAAGTCAATTCGAATGTAAAGTGGTTCTTTCCCTTCGACTGAACGTCCGCGACCAAACCTGACTTTTCTGCATCCAAGTAGATCAACGGAATTCGAGTTTTTCCCGGCGAAAAACTGCCATTTGGAAGTACGCTTCCTCGTTCTTCGAACCACGAACTGATTAAGACTTTGTAGTTACCTGGGAGTACTCCCGATTCGTTGGCTGATTCGCTTAATGAAAACTGACCGTTAACGATTTTGCCAACTCCGGCAGCACCTTTGTCGCCACCGAAAGTGATGCTGCCATCTTCCAGTGGTTTTCCATCAAAGGTGACGGAGCCTGACACAGATACTCGTCCGCCGTTGTCTCCACACCCCGTCACCCCAATGAGAATGATACAGGCCAAAAGAAAAAATCGCACAGTCGTTGCCCTTACAGAGTTTTTGTTGCAGCCCATTTGAATTCGCAAACGGTGGTTACTCAAATTCCGGAATGGGCTTTGCATCCGCTCGATCCCCCAACAAGCAATAGGTTGGATAATCGATCGACTCAGTTAGAAACCGAACGGATCCATCGGCGAAGACAAATTGAGCACCGCCAGTATGATAACTTGCATGCCCCTGTGCGTTCATCCAGCCAATTGTCCTTGTCTTTTCGGCATTCTTTAGAAACGTGCTATTGAGCTTCAATGAATAAAGCGTGGTTGGCACATTAAAGGTCCAGAGTCCACCGAACTCCGAGTAATGTGGTTTCGTTTCGCCGATGACGATTGTATTGCTAGTGCCGTCAGGAATGTCTTTGAAAGCCATGGCTGCGACACCTCTTGCAAACATCCCGCGAATGGAGCCAGGACTATTATGCACGCATGTCCAACCTCCGTTGATGCCTCCATCTGCATTCAAACAGAAGCTCGGAGCCGCTTGCGTGCAATCGCGAGTGTTGACCATGGTGTTGTTCATCGAGCCGCCAGAAAAACGATACATGCCTTCTTGAACTGGTCCGCCGAATCCGTTGAAATTAACCCCGTCGGCACGGACTCCAGTACGAGCTAGAGGATTGCTCGGACAAGTAAAAACTGAAAGATACCTCCCGTTGAGCAGTGACCGGTTGTTAGCACCATCATCGATCCCTTGATTGAAGTTGATCGAGTTGTAAAGGGATCCCAATTCCAAAAACGGAAGCAACATGACGTTGCCGCTTTGATGGGGCAACCGAATCCTGTTAAAATCCCCACACTGTGCGATGGCATCTGCAAAGTTGCTTGCATACGGTGCTTTCCGATGCGCATCCATATACGTGTGAACAGCGAGTCCAAGCTGCTTAAGATTATTCGAGCATTGCATTCGCCTCGCGGCCTCGCGAGCTGCTTGAACTGCCGGCTTTGTCACCGGCGGTGGCTGGATTAATTCGCCAGCTGGGGCGTATACCATCAATCCAGCGCTCACCGGCAAGGCTACTTTTGGATTCAACTCGAAGTACCAGAACGGGAACAGCGTGCCTTCCGGCAACACCGAGTTCCAGTTCAAGGTGGCCAACTTTAACTTTAAGAGCACGAGCTACGAATGGTTAGTCGTCTCTGGTGCTAAGGCTCGCTTCCGTGGAGTTGGTTCGGTTAATGGAGCCGGAAGCTACGGTTTCGAACTCACCGTCATCGACGGGCAGGTGACTGGCGGGGGAACGGTAGACACGTTCCGCATTAAGATCTGGCAAGGGAACCAGGGGAACGGCAACGGTGTCGTCTACGACAACATGATGGGGGATCCCGATGGGGATGATCCGATCACGGCGCTCGGAGGTGGCAGTGTTGTTATCCACAAGAGTGCTCAACCGTTATTAGCATTGGGCGGGGTCGCGATTGGATCAGCCACGAGATCGCTGACTCAGGAAACATTGAACCAAGCGGTCAGCCAAGCGATCAAATACTGGCGAAATACGGGAATCGATGCGGCAGTTGTTAACAACTTGCAGTGGATTCACGTCGAGGTTGCTGATCTATCTAGCGACGAGTTAGGGATTGCCTCAGACACAGATTATGTCTGGATCGATAGAGACGCGGCGGGGTACGGTTGGCAACTGGACACGCTTAGTACAAACATTTCATCGGCGAGTGGCGGCATGGATCTTCTGTCCGTCGTTGCCCATGAGTTGGGCCACAAGCTAGGCTTGGAGCATTCGCACGATGACAACGACCTGATGGCGTCATCTCTGCGTGTTGGCGTACGGACGCTAGATGGAAAAATGAGCCAGCCCATAACGTTCTTGAACACAAGCTCGGGCTTGTCGGACAATCTTAACTCATACCGACGATCGCTTGTGTGGGTCCGCAGGCGATGGTGAGCAATTTCTGCGCACATGTTTTGTGAACGCTTACTCTAATGCGCTCCGGACTTTGTCCCAAAAAGATACCAACGATTGATTCTCTTCGTCCGCTAAATCGGCCATGGAAGAGCCATCGCGGACGGATTGCAAGTCAGGGTCTCTAAGCCAGTGGGCAAGCGTGGACTTGTACCTCGGCGCACTGGGCGATAGCGATTCGAATTCTGCTTGCAACCAAGTCAATATTTGTGAACGCCATTGTTTCTTTTGGTCTGGACTCATACCCGGTTGTCCAACCTCGCCATCCGCCAGAAATAGCGCGATGGAACAAGCAGCGTTATAACGATGCTTGATCGCTAATTCAGCATTCTCCTGAAAGGCCTGTCTGTATAGTTCTGCAGATTTTAGGTACATTTTCTTGTTTCGACAGTGGGCTGCAAACGCAACATTCTCGTTGGCACTTTGGGGCGCTTGTTTCCGCCCATCTAGAACTTGATCGAACAAGTCCGCTTGTTCGGCCGAGGCCCTACAGTTGGCGGCTTGCTGTTGAAAATACGCTTTATTTCGGCCTTCGTCGAACTCAGCGGCCAAGTTCCATTGGTCCGCGGCCTCATCATAACGACCAAGGATGTTCAAAACACTTGCTTTCCCACCGTATGCATTACGCAAATAGGAGCGAGTTTTGGCATCACGAGGCTCCGTGTCCAAGACCTTCTTTAACACAACTTCTGACTTGGAAAACAATTCCAGCGCATTTGCTTGGTGATGCATCATCCAGAAGTTCCCTAAATTGCAATATCCTCCTCCCAAAATCGCCAGATAGTCCGGGACTGACGGAAACTCCTTCACCAATTGCTCTCCAATCAAGTTTGCATTTTCGAAGTGCTTTTGTGCATTTGTACGATCGTTCAAAGATAGTGCGAGATTTCCGAGGTTCGCATGTCCACGAGCCAATTCCTTTCGATACCGCGTCACACTGGGAAAATCTTTGGAAAGCTTCTCATTGATGGACAACGATAACTCGTATTGGACCATTGCATCTTTTCGCTCACGAAGGTCACCTAGAATAAGACCCAGATTATGGTAGGCATTGGCAAGTCGGGCGCGATATTCGACAACGGCAGGATATTCTTCCACGAGCGATTTCGTAATCGACACGCAGATCAATTGATGGCTTTTTGCATCCGCACGATCCTCGAGCTCATTAAGCAACATTGCTAAGCTTTGGTGGCTATCGGCTTGGTATTGACGGCACTCTCGATCGTTTGGAAATTCATTGGAGAGTTGTTCGCAAACGGCGATGGCTTTTTCGTTTTCCGCTTTCGCACCTTCTTTGTCGCCAGTGCTGCGAAGTACGTTCGCCAAACTTCTGTGACAGAATGTCAGTTGGTTTCGGAATTTGGAGTCGTTTGGAAAATCTTCAATTAATCGTTGAGCGTAGCCCAGAGCGCTTCTCAGTTCCAACTTGGCTGCTTCCCGTTGACCGGTTTGACTCAGCAGCAACCCCAAGTTCCCCTGACACCTGACCAGTTCAAAACGATATGTCGCGTCCGTCGGAAACTCTGTGCTCAATCGCTTGAGAATCGTGCTGCATTCATGGTAGTTCGACAGCGCAGGCTCTAGTTGACCTATGGACTCTTGAATGCTCGCGAGGCGAGCAAAGGCTCCCGCTCGACTCGACTCAACATCTCGATCACCCGGCTTCTGACCTATTAGTTTCTCAAAAAAAGGGAGAGCGGATGCTAGCAGTTCCTTTCTGAAGTCCGTAAAGTCAGACTCGCTGAATCTCGGATCTTCCGTCACCTTGACCAAGAATTGCTCCACCGCTGCTTTTGCTGAGTCAAGATTGGCGTCAGCTCGCTCGCGGGATTCCTTTGCAAGGGCGTTTGCGACGATGAGCTCTCGATTCGTGGATTCGGACTGCCGCCAGAGCCACGTAATGAACACTAACGCGATGACGGATGCAACTACGAGTCCCGCTGCGCTAGGGTGCCGATAGGACCATTTGACAATTCGTTCTCGAAACGATGATCTACGCGCTCGAATTGGATTTCCATCCAAAAAGTATTGCAAATCATCGGCCAAGTCTCGCGCGCTAGAGTAGCGATCGGAAGGGGCCTTGCGCAAGCATTTTAGACATATGGTCTCCAAATCGACTGGGATTTGTGGCTGAAGACTTCTTAGTGCGACGGGTTCATTCTCGAGGACTTGACGAAGTGTTTCTGAAGTCGTGGCTGCGTTAAACGGAGGTCGTCCAACCAGCAAATGATAAAGAATAGCACCCAGAGAAAAGATGTCGCTGGTTGGCGCAAGTTCCCCCCGGGACGCGTCCGCTTGCTCCGGTGACATATAGCTAGGAGTACCAAAGATGCGATTGGTTGATGGTTCATCGGTCCGTCGGCCTAACTGAATTGCCAAACCGAAATCGATAATCTTTGGCTCGAATCGAAGTAGATTCCCAGGAGGCTCATGGAAAGTTGGATTGGTAGGTAGGTCGATTTCCTGCGTTTCATTGCGTGTCGGAAGAGGAATCGCTTCTGGTCGTTGACTTGGCGACAAGAGGACGTTTCCAAGTTTCAAGTCCCGATGCAAGATTCCTTGTTGGTGAGCATATTCCATTGCGCGAGCTAGAACGGCGACTACGCGTGTAGCGAGATCGTGCTTGAGTGGTCGATCCTGCACGACATCCGCCAAGCTTCCACCACCCACATATTCCATGGAAAAGTAGGGGACCTTGGTTTGCGATCCAATCTCGTAGATCTGCGCAATGTTCGGATGCTGTAGACTCGATGCTAACTCGGCCTCTTTGCGAAAGCGAGAAATGGTCTCGGCGTTAAGACTCTCGACGAGGCTAATTGTTTTCAAAGCGACAACGCGACCTAGCTGCTCCTGAACCGCACGGTACACCATACCCATGCCGCCGCGCCCAACGATTTGAATCAAGCGGTAATCACCAATTTGGCCAATGGTGGGTTCGTGGTTAACAACATCAATCGAATAGCCAAGCTCGCTGGATCTTGAATCCCGATGAGAAAACGCATCGGTCGACGCCCCCCCCATTTGAAGCGAGCTAAATGCCTCGTCCACTTGAAAGAGTTTGACCAGGTCCTCGCTAAACTCGGGAAATCGTCGACAAAATTCATCCGCCGTGGCGTGCTCGGTATTTTCTTGTTCTTGCCTAAGAATGTACTCGTAGTAGATTATTTCAAGCGCTGTCTCATGATCGGAGCGGATTTCCGGAAATCGCTCGAACAGAGTCTCGCATGCGGATCGACATTGGGTTGCCACGAGACATCGTAGTTCCTCCGTTGCTCGCTCAACAATGGATGGATTGAACATAATTCGACTTCGGACGAGTTTGCCGGCCAGCTCACACCACATATGGTATGCCAAAAACGAAGTGATTTGTTACAGGAATCTAGAACTATTCTGGCTCGGGTGAATGATGAGCCAAAGAACTGCAGAGAAGCTCGGTGCCTGGCACGAAGTGCGGTGCCATTTGAGCTCGGCTTGTCGCCGGTCGTTCTGATCGATGCGGCGGTCGAGAGATTCGTCGTTTTTTTGTTGCCCCTGAAGCGCCAAGCGCAGGACAAAATTGGCATCCGCATGATCGGGGTTTAGCGCGACAGCTCGCCGAAGCGAAAGCTCGGCGGCTTCCGGATCATGCGTTCGGATCGCAAGCCGACTGCGCTCGACGAGTCCCGAAATGGATTCCGGCACTCTGGCCAGCAATTCATCAAGCAGCTCGCGAGCCTCGTCGTAACATGTCTGTTCTTGCCAGCAATGCGCGAGCGCCAGGATCACTCGATCGTCACTGGGTCGGCGCGAACGCAAGACATGGTATTGGTCGATCGCTTCTCGAACGTGCCCCAGCTTATGCAGCACTTCGGCGAGTGACTTGCGAATTTCGAACGCGTCAGGCTCGATTGTCAAAGCTTTCTCAAAATCAATTCGTGCCAAGGCCTCTTGCTGCATCTCGACGCGCGCGAGTCCTCGTAGCCAAAGAGCCCGCGCATCGGCAGGATGCTGTTTGAGAATCGACTCGGCGTGGTTTTGCGCCTCAGCCCACTTGAACGTAGCCAAGTTGCCTTTGGCCAGCGCTTCGAGAATCAGCATGCGATCTCTCGCCAGACCCACTGTTCGCGATAGCAACGCTTTTTCGTCCCTCAAGTCACCTTGCTGAACGGCTATCAGCTGATTTTCCAATGCGATCGAGTTGGCAAGTCCAGGCAAACGCCAACATGCCGCCAGAAATCCTTCGGCAAGGCCACACTCATCGTCACGCCGCGATTGTCTTGCATCGGACAATCGACGAGCCGTGGACGCATAGGCAGCTACAACAAAAGCAATCCCAAGCAACAAGCCAACCAACGCAACCCGCTTTGGCCTGGAGAAAACTCGCATCACTCAACCTCTGACCGAGCAATGCGAAGAACAACGGACAACGGCCGCCGCCATGCCACCATATTCGATCTTTACTTTCCGGATTTGAGGGTCAATTCCACAGGTTGCATTCCATGCTTGACGTCAATCGAAATTCCAGAGGTCTTAGGGCTGGCGTATTTAACGGGCGTTTCGAATTTCATTGGAACGATTTCACTTTCCTCGATTTTGCGATTTGGCTGGGTACTGACGCTCTTCACCACAGATACGCCGTTCATTCCTAAAGAAGCGCCGTCACCAACGCCTGACGTCGTCAAAGTGAATTCGCCATTGGGTCCTGTTACGCCTGTCGCTGGAACTCCACCACCCTCTGGCTGAAACATGACTGCGGCACCCTCCACAGGCTTGTCATCCAGCAATACTCGCCCACTCACGGGAGCCAGTCCATTATTGTCACTACAACCCGCGAATGTAAATAAAGCACAAACCACGACGATTGGTAATGTCTTGAGCGGAGCGTTTGTCATTGTCTCGGTCTATAATCTCGAATTCTGTTGGGCTCAGGAAACACAAACCCCTCACCCCGTTTTTTTCGAAGCGAGGCATAGGGGCAAAATCATATCGAATTGCATTGATTGTTGCTTACCCGTTTGGATCAAAGTAAGAAACCTGAGGGACGCTTAGTTGGGGATCGAAGCGACTTGCCCTTCCGACTTGCCACCAAGATACTGATAGGTCCAATGGTCGATGGTCTGTGGAAGAAAATGGACAGAACCGTCGCCGAGCACGAAATTCACACCTCCAGTATGCAATGACTTGAAACCGAAGTTGGTACTCCAGTTATCCCACCATCGGCAGGGTCCCCTGGACAAGTCCCTTGAACATGTATCGATATTCATTGGGTAAATGGTGCTGATCATGCCGCTCAAATTGCTACCATGAATCCAACCTCGAGTCGCCGGGATTGAGCAATCACCACGAATTTCGCCGACGAAGATAGTATTCGACAGCCCGTCGGAAATGTCGGATAGTTTGGCTTGATAGACCCGGCCCAATCGTGTGAATGGACCGGCTGGGGAATTGTCGTTATCACTGAACCGGAAAGTGTCCCAAACAGCGCGTTCGGGGCAGGATCCTGCTGCATTGTCTCCCGTTCTTGTTGGGCCTTTCGAACCAGCATAGCTGTGAGCTGCAAGCCTTCCGGCTGGCACGTTGTCAATGACATTGGTATTGAGCGTCGGGGTTGCATCGCTGGGGCATCGATAAGTTGGAATCACTTGTCCCGCGATGTAATTGGTAGTGGAGCCAGGAACGAATTGATATTCGGGTGGCCTATTGAAGTCTACCTGACGATAAGTGTTTCCTTGTTCAATGAACTCTGTCAAACGCAATAACATCGAACCTCGATTGAGTTGGAAGTTTGGGTCAGCGACTGCGTTCGTGTACCAAATTCCTCCTGGCGGAAGTCTTCTGTAAGTGTCGTGGTACATGTGCAAGGCAAGCCCAATCTGCTTGAGATTGTTGGTGCACTGCATTCTTCTGGCTGCTTCGCGCGCTGCTTGTACTGCAGGCAGGAGCAACCCAACTAGAATTCCAATGATAGCGATTACTACAAGTAGCTCTACGAGTACTAAACCCGCTCTGCAGGGTGATTAGGGCAAAGCGGCCGTCAAAAATGACAAAAAAGGAGTATCAGGTGGCCTACCTCGGAAAACAAGTACACACCCGGCCCAGTATTTCATTTTTGAAAAAACATGGCTCTTTTTGACACTTCTCGCTAATCGCCAGCATCTGGTTCCCAGGCTCTGCCTGGGAACCAGATGAATTGCAGGCTCCGTGGCTCCGTCTGCTTGAATTCATAGAAGCAGGAGGCAGAGCCTCCAAGACAGTTCATTCCCAGGCAGGAGCCGCAGGAGCCAGGGAACGAGCTTGTTCCATCGAGTACAGACGCCCTCGATTGCGATTCTCAGTTCAATCGCATAGACGCATAGATTGGTATGGTCTTGCGGAGAATGAAGTGCTACTTTCCGGGAAAGGGTTGCGAGCGAAATTTTGCTAGCAGAGTCAACGTTTTTGCAAGGGAGTGCAGTATCGTGAGCAATGGGCAAGGTCTATTCGGATGGATTCGCGACGGGGTTAAGCAATCGGTCTTGCTCGGTGTCAGCGATGCGATTGAATCGATTGGCACCCCAGAGCATGGGCGTGAACTCAATCCCGTTTTACTGAGCTTCACCAAGCAAACCAACGTCAACGGAATAGCTCGGGAAGCAGACGAAACAACTGCACGACGATTGCCTGGGACGGTCGGTCGCAAACGGCTGGGCAAGTCGTTGCGAGATATCGAACCAAACAAACCTATGCCCTAGGCAGAGCTCATTGTGCTTACCCTACTTGCGTGTTTGTACCTGATCAAGCTCACCAGGCTATGGTCGGCTCACCGTTCTTGTTGCACACCGCTTCCTGATTTGGCTTGTTCGATCGGTCGTTTGCGGACCCATCGCATGACCGTAATCCTTGTGGGGATCCTTGGGCTCGAGTTGGTTGCAGTCGGCTGCAACCAACTCTCTCGCACGACGCTATCAATCCCAGAGATACCATTAAGCCCAAAGACGACGCTCTCCAATCCCCTCAACGTCAATACGCAGGACACCGAGTTTCTTTGGAATCAAATCGTCGACACGGTCGACGACTACTTTCCAATCAAAAGCGAACAACGCCCAACGCGCGACGAAAACCAGTGGTTTGAAGGTCGCTTGGAAACGTATCCGCAAATCGGCGCGACCTACTTTGAACCCTGGCGCAAGGATGCGTTGGAGGGTTACCAACGATGGCAAAGCACACTCCAAACGATGCGACGGACCGCCACTCTACGCATCATTCCTGTCAATGAGGGGTTCAGTATCGCCGTCGAGGTTGTCAAAGAAATTGAGGACGTCGATAGGTCACAATTCTCATCCGAAGGGACAGCAGTTGCTCGTCACGATGGTACCATTGTGCGAACCCACAACGCCCTGATCGGCCAGCCTAACAATCTTGGCTGGATTCGACAAGAAAACGACACCGAACTGGAACAACGCATGCTCCGCGAAATCTTGGGAAGAGTCTCCAACGTGCGAGTGCCACGTCGAAAATTACTGTCGCACTAGTGAGTTCGCGTATTGGGTTCTGCCGCAGGAGACAGTTTGGCTGGAGTTTCGGTAGGCTTGTTGATGGCGGCGTCCAATTCGATTTCGCGACCCAAGCTGTCATGCTCGATCGAGCGATGCAAGTATTGAACGGCTTCGTCGATCGTGTCCGCTTGCATCAGCAAGAATTCACCTTTGCGAATGAGCTTGAGCGCTCGATCGACTGCGTTTTGCCAACCCTGAACCTCGTGAATTTCTTTGACTCGTTTGCCACCGTCCATGCCTTGCTTGAACAAACCCATGATTTCGCCAGGCTGTCGTCCTCGCAGGTATTGATCTTCGTACAAAATGATGCGATCGAAGTGATCTGCCAGAATCTCACCTTGCCGAATCATGTCAACATCGCGTCGATCCCCGGCGGCAGAGTAGATGACTGTGCGGCTTGGATGTGGGAATTGGTCGAGCGTCTCTGAAATAGCCAAAAGCGAGGATTGGTTATGCCCGTAATCGACCACCACGGTTGCCTCATGAATCTCCATCAGATTGAACCGACCTGGAACCTTGTCCATGTGAGATGAAAACGATTCGAGTCCCAATCGGATTTGTTCGCATGGCATTCCGAGCGCCCAACATGCCGATGCCGCTGCCAATACGTTTTCAACTTGAAAGCCGATACGGCCATTGTGAGTGAGAGGCACCCGGTCGAGCGAAAGCAGAACAAAGTCGGTATTTCCCTCGGCGAGTACGACAGCATTGTCACGAACAAAAGCACCTCGACCTCCTTTAGCGCGATGAGCTGCCAAGACCGGGTCCAAGCCATCGATCGCAAAAAAGACGACGGAGCCTTTGCATTTTTCGGCCATCTCTGCGGTCAACGGATCATTCGCCTTGAGTACACCCGTTCCATTCTTATGAACGGCTTCGATGATACATCGTTTTACTTTGGCAAGTTGCTCGATGTTTTCGATATCCGCGATTCCCAAATGGTCTCCTTCGCCAATGTTGGTAACGACCCCTACGTCACACATGTCGAATCCGAGCCCCTCGCGCAGTATGCCTCCACGCGCTGTTTCGAGAACTGCCGCATCCACGGCCGGGTTCATCAAAACGGCGCGAGCACTTTGCGGTCCGCTGCAATCGCCTGAATCAATCCTCCTGCCAGCGATGTAGATTCCGTCGGTGCATGTCATACCGACTTTCTTGCCAGTGCAAGCAATGATATGGGAGACGAGTCGAGTCGTTGTCGTCTTGCCGTTGACGCCGGTGATGCTGACGATTGGAATACGTCCGTTGTTTTCGTTAGGAAACATCATCTCAATGATCGATTGGCCAACGGGTCGCGGCGAACCTGAGGACGGTTCGATATGCATGCGCAGACCTGGCCCCGCGTTGACTTCGACAATGACGCCACGTTGCCCTTGCAAGGGTTGAGTAATGTCCTGGGCCACCACATCGACGCCTGCGATATCCAATCCGATAACTCGAGCCGCTTCGACGCACTGACGGGCCACGTCAGGATGGACAAGATCGGTAACGTCCACAGCGGTCCCACCCGTGCTCAGGTTTGCATTGCGACGAATCAGGACTTTCTTTCCGAGCGGGGCGATGGTGTCAGGTGTTAGGCCTTGATCGAGCAATACCCCTAAAGCAACTGCATCGATCTTGATCAAACTCAACGATGTGCTGTGCCCGTCGCTTCGACGTGGATCTTGGTTTACGACGTCGATCAACTGCTGAACGGTCGATTGTCCATCACCGATAACATGGGCTGGTTCACGCCGTGCAGCGGCAACCATCTTTCCGCCGATAACCAAGATTCGATAATCGTCACCTGGCGCGTGCCGTTCGCAAACGATGGCACGTCCCTCTTCTCTAGCTGCCAGGTATGCAGCTTCGACTTGATTGCGATCTTGAAGATTGGTTGCCACTCCTCGACCATGGTTACCATATTGAGGCTTAATAACTACAGGCATTCCGATGTCCTGCGCAGCTTCCCATGCATCCTCCGCGTTTTCGACAGGTCGACCTTCAGGAGTTGGAACTCCAATTGTCTTCAAAAGCATCCGAGTCAAGTCTTTGTCCTGAGCAATCGACTCAGCGATCGCGCTAGTCGAGTCCGCTTCTGCGGTGCAAATGCGGCGTTGATTGTTTCCGTGACCAAGTTGGACGAGACTGCCTTCGTTTAGGCGTCTCCAAGGGATGTTGCGGGCTTTGGCCGCGTCGACGATAGCGCGTGTGCTGGGCCCAAGGCATACGTCGTATCCAAACTCGCGAAGCTTTGCTATCTCTAAGTCGATGTCGAATGGAGTGTCGTGAACTGCTGCAAGGATCAACTCAAATGCTTTTTCGATGCAAGCCAGCCCAAGTTTTTCTTCTTTGTAGGCGATTGCAACTTTGTAAATACCGTCGACGTTGGACTCTCGCGCCCGGCCATATCCAACGGGAGTTCCCGCGAGCGTTTGCATTTCGAGGGCAACGTGCTCAAGAATGTGGGCCATGTAGGTACCCCTACGCAACCTCACGAAAAAACCACCTCGCTCACCCACGCTGCATCGGTGTTCGACCAAACTGGGCAACCATGCCATCAATCGTTCGTTGAACCCCGGAATCATTTCCGAAGACGTATCTTTGAGTTCTTCTAGGTCGATCCAAGCTTCGAGCACCGGGAAATTTGCCCAAATGTTCGGCCCTCGGAGTTTATTCACCTTGAGAATCTGCATGTCTTCCTCTGTGTGCCTTCATTTGATTTAGGGAGAGAATTGCTAGCACTCTATTCTGATCGAGCCGACAAGTTCGGGATACATCCAGAACTTGAAAATTGTTTTGCCTCGAATGAAGCGTTTTGCGTAACAGGATTAGGATGAGTGGTAGGCCATTGGGGATTTGTACAGTAGCAAACGGTGGGCCAAGGAAAATTGGTTTGGGAGATCAACTTGATTCGCTTGGTAAAATCATAAAAGGTGGAACTTAGTGCGGATCGACTCGTGGACTTTGTGACCTCGTTTCGATCGCAACCCGCTGTCAGTACGACGACATCCCAAAGGGCTGCAAACGAAAACCGGTCAAAATTTGGACCGAAAAGCATTGATAGCAGACCAAAGGACTCCAACAGTCGCGCCAGCCCTAAAACTTCGTCCAACGATAGTCAGGTTTTTACAAAAAACAGCATTTTTTGAAATGAAATGGTTTTCTTCGCAAACTGGGGGGCGACGCCAACTGCACCGCGTTTGGCCTTAGGGCGCTCACTTTGTGAAGAAGTGAACCTCAATGCGTTAACTGTGAGCCTGGATCCGAAGGGGATTTTTCAAATGGATCGTCAAAAAACAGTTCTTAAATCGATTCGGTTGGACTTGTCCAAACGGCCTGTTCACAGGTAAACTGCTTCTCCCAATTTTATCAACGGCTGATTTCAATTGCCAAAGTGGCGGAATCGGCAGACGCGCTGGACTCAAAATCCAGTGTCCTAATAAGACGTGTGGGTTCGATTCCCACCTTTGGTACTGCCAGTTGATTGATAAATGCGGAAGAATTGTGCTTCGAAATATCGTTTGTCCTTAGACAGATCCAGTATGCCAACCATCAATCAATTGGTACGAAAAAACCGAGTTGTTCAACGAAAAGGGACCAAAAGTCCTGTACTTGAGCAGTGCCCTCAAAAACAGGGCGTGTGTTTGCTCGTGCGTACCATGACTCCCAAAAAGCCTAACTCGGCGCTCCGAAAGATCACCCGCGTTCGTTTGAGCAATGGAAAAGAAGTCACGGTCTACATTCCTGGCGAAGGGCACAATCTCCAAGAGCACTCGATCGTGCTCGTTCGAGGAGGCCGGGTTCGCGATTTGCCAGGTGTGCGCTACCAAGTCGTTCGCGGTAGCCGAGATACCCTTGGCGTTGCTGGGCGAAAGCAATCTCGCAGCCGGTACGGCGCGAAAAAGGCCTAGCCGAAATTCCCCGCGATCGACGTTGGCCGTTAAAACCACGGCCGCACAAATGCCTTTTCATCAACAAGCCAACACCAACTCAACGTAAATATCTGTCAGTAAATTATGGGCAAAATCACAGCTTCACGAACGACCCTTCGACCTGACCCACGCCACAATTCCTTTCTAGCTGCCAAGTTCATCAATTGCTTGATGCACGACGGAAAGAAAACCACAGCCCAAGGGGTTTTTTACAGTGCGCTCGACGAAATTGCCGAGAAAATCAAGGACCGGCCCGCTATCGAGGTTTTCGAACAAGCAATCGAAAACGTGAAACCGTACATCGAAGTCCGATCCAAACGAGTTGGTGGTGCTTCGTACCAGGTCCCAATGCAAGTTAACAAGAATCGTCAGCAAAGCTTGGCGTTTCGATGGGTGCTCAGCGCGGTTCGCGACAAAAAAGGCCGTTCAACCCATCAAAAGCTCGCCGAAGAATTGATGGCTGCCTACCGCAAAGAAGGCGCCGCGATCACGAAACGGGAAAACACCCACCGAATGGCCGACGCCAACAAGGCTTT